>JAOZMQ010000205.1 GCA_029934195.1 Candidatus Cloacimonadota bacterium
CCAATTAATCTTTCTTCATGAACTTCTGTTCTTCAAGGTTAAAAAATTCCTTTTCCTAAATTTCCTTTTTTTGTCGCTACTCTGTAACTCAGTTTCCTTTTTATCTTTAACCAACGCTAACGCATTGGGCTACAAAGATGTCGTATTTACAAAGCTAAAAGAATTAATCATGAAAAAATGTATCCCCAAAAATACAAGAAGAATACCAATATTATACTAAAAAGATAATTAAGGATTGCTAAAATTATATTTCAGCAATCCTAAATATTTATTTATTAACTTGAAATGTGGTATCACCTTTTTCAAAATAATTGATGATTTGCTTAACAGCTGCAACTCCAGCATTTACATTTGCTTCTAAAGTTTGTGCTCCCATTTTCTTTGGAGTAAAGAAACATCTGTCACCAAATTTTTCGATAATTTCTTCTTTTTTTACCGGAGCAATATCTGAAACATATTTCAAATCATCTCGCTCTGCAAAAACTTTGAGAATACTATCTTCACAAACAACTTCTTTTCTCGCAGTATTAATAATTGCAGCACCTTTTTTCATAGAACTAATTAAATCGTAATTAATAAATTTTTGTGTAGCAGGAATAGATGGAAGATGAAGAGAAATATAATCACAAGTTTTATACAATTCTTCAACAGAAGTAAGTGGAATAACTCCATCTTTTTTGATCATTTCAGCCGGAACAAATGGGTCAAAAGCAACAACTTCCATTCCGAAACCTTTTGCAATTCTTGCAACATTTTTTCCGACATTACCATAAGCATGGATACCGATTTTTTTATCTTTCAATTCCGTACCGGCTTTGCCATTGAATTTTCCTCTTGCCATAAATAGCATCATTCCAAAAGCCAATTCGGCAACTGCATTTGAGTTTTGCCCCGGAGTATTCATTACAACAACATCATTTTTTGTAGCTGCTTGGCAATCAACATTATCGTAACCAGCTCCAGCTCTAACTACAATTTCAAGTTTTTTTGCGTTTTCAATAACTTCTTGTGTAATTTTATCACTACGGATTATTACTGCTTCTACATTTTCAATCGCTTTGATTAGATCAGCTTGTTCTGCATATTTTTCGAGTAAAATCATCTCATATTCTGAATTTTTACAGATTTCTGAAATTTCTTCAACTGCCTTTTTCGCAAAAGGTTTCTGAGTAGCTATAAGAATCTTTTTAGACATAATTCCTCCAAAATTAAATTATTTTCTTAAAAAAAAAATAACCAAATTTTCTGGCAAGAAATATAATTCAAAAAGATAATTATTTTTTCTCTGCGATATTTCATCTTTCTCTGTGTAAAAAGATTTTTTTCGCAAAGTCGCAAAAGGAAGAACGCAAAGCATAAAAATAATTTGCCTGCACAAGTACGGACGAAGAGACATGCACTTACGCAGACGGGTGAATGATCAATTATTCTTCAATTTCTACTGGGAAAACGTTTAATAAATCGGTTTTTGAATTTTTGAGAGAAAATTATCAATAATTCTCCAATTATCCATTCCTCCATAGCAAATTAATTTGAAGTAGAAAAGATTTTCACCGGACTCAATTTTTATTCTTGGAATTTCTAGAGGATTGCTGGATTTTTTTATAACTCCATGTTGGGTTGTAAAAGCAGTAAAATATTGATTTTCCTTCAATTTTATACGAGTTCTTTTATCAAAGGCAGCTTTTGTTCCGTATGGATAAGCAAAAGATGTAATTTTTTTATTAATAGCTTTTTCTAAAAATTTCTTGGATGATTCTATTTCTATTTCCAATTCTTGATCAGACATATTTTTCATAAATCTATGAGAATAACCGTGTGAACCAATAGTCATTCCATTTTTAGAAATAATTTTTAGTTGTTCAATTGATAAATATTTTCCTAAATCAGAATTGTATTTAACCGTATTATCAAAAATCCCACTTGAAACAAATAAGATTGCAGGCAGATTAAATTCTTTAAGAATTGGTTGAGCAATTTCCAATGCACATAAGAATCCATCATCAATAGTTATAACTACAGAATTTTTTGGTAATGATTTAATTTCTCCTGAAAAGAATTGTTCTATATCTTGAATTGATAAAGCCGTCATATTTTCAGAAATCCATTTCATTTGTTTGCGAAAATTCTCGGGTGTAATACAAAAAGGATCTTTGTCTTTATATCCAAAACGGTGATACATTAATGCTCTTGTTCCAAAATCATTTTTAAAATATTTTGCGATGATAATTTTTGATATAGAAAAAATTATCATTATTTTCCGTGAAACTTTCTTAAGAAACCAACGAATATTCATAGAGTAATCCTCCTAAGGAACCGATAAGAAATTCACCTGTCTGCGTGCGTACTCGAACAGGCAGATAATTCAAAGCTCTATTCGTTCAGCTATTAGATAGCTATCAACGACTTTTTAATTCATATTAAGGGAAATTTATCTATAATTTCCGTAATTTTTTCTCTTGGAAAATTCTATAAATAAAAAGAAAATTTCCAATTAAATATCGTTTCCATTTTTGTCCCGGTTGTCTTGAAAGAATGTGTAACCATTCTAAACCGATTTTCCGAATCCATAAAGGTGCTCTCACAAGACTTCCAGCCCAATATGTAAATAAACCGCCTGTTCCAGCAATTACTGAAACTTTTAAGTCTTTGCGATATTTTTTTATCCATTCTTCTTGTAAAGGATTTCCCATACCAACTAATAAAAGATCCGGTTTGGAATCGTTAATTTCTTTGATAATTTCTGAACAATCTTGATTGATAATATATCCATGGTGAAATCCGGCAAGCTCCCATTGAGTAAAATTTTTCTTAAAAAAATCTGCTGCTTTTGTTATTTCTTCTTGAGTTGCACCAAGTATATAACACCGACATTTTGAGAATCGTTTATCTCGCAAAATTCGCGGAATTAAGTCCGTTCCGTTTACATTATCTCGTGGTTCCTGTTTATAAAGAATTTTGCTTGCCCATCGGACACCTGTTCCGTCACCAAAAACATAATCTGCCGTATTTAGAGTTTTGGTGAACTCTTCATTCTGAAAGGATGTATTTAATGTATGTGCATTGACGAAATAAATAACCGTTTCTTTGTCTAATTTTGCAGTAATTTTTTGCAAGATAAGAGATTCTGTTTCCTCCATCGTTGCATCTGTTAAATTAATATTCATTATAGAAAAAGTTTCCATTTTGTTCCCTTAATTGTTGTTAAGAAATAACATTTACAAACCGAATTTGAATTATCTGATAGCTCAAGCTTATTTCCTAACAACTCCTTATTTCTTAATAATTATCTATACGCTTTAACATAATAGAATTTTTTTTCTTCGGTAATGTTAACGCTCCAACTTGTACCATTTAGATTTCCTGAAAAGTCTTCCGTAAAATCAGAATCTGGTTTTACAGAAGAAAAAACTTTATATGAACTTGCCCATTCAACACTATTCCATGTTAAAGTAAGAACACTTTCAGAGATAGAAGCATTTACATTTTCCGGAATATTTAAAACTGATTGATCTCCAAAAAAATTCATGATTCTTGCGAGTAACTCGTTTTTTGTAGAATCTCCATTATCATTTAATTTTGCGAGAGAATAGGATGAAACAATTGTTTTTTGAGAAAATTCTCCAATATTTTCAATTGCCGTATTACCATAATTTGATTCATTAAACAAAACAATACCACTATCATCGGGAGTAAATTTATCAATCCAAGTTACATTACTTTGCGATGTTGAAAGAAACTCCATTCCTTCTGCAATTGACTCTGATTGTCCTATTAAACTATCAATATTATTTGTTAAACCGTCTTCCGCAGAAGCAATTCCTAAAAGATTCCAAAGAGAAGTATCTTCAAGATAGTATCCGATATCAAAACCAATTGCATCTGAACCCTCAAGATATAAATTCCCTCCTTCCAAAAGATAATTTGTGATAGCATCAACCATCGATTGTGAATTGATTCTTACTGTATTCCCATCAATAGAACCAAATGAAAGAAAAACAGCATCAAAGTCTTTGAATGATGCTGGAAAATCAGTCGTCAAAACAACATTGTAATTCAAAGATTCTAAATAATTTTTGATGTAAGTTCCACTAAAATCACAACAATTCTCAACACCTTCAAAAACAAGAATATCACCTGCATTTACAATAAGATTAAATTGATATTCCGTATCCGAGACAATTTCAGTGTCGGAAGAAATTGTAATTGTAAACGGAATTGCTCGTGACGTTATATCTTCGCTAAAATGAATATCAAAAGCGTTTTCAATTTCAAGAAGTTCATCGGAATTTGCATTTGCTTCAAAAGTATCATTAATAATGGATATTTGAGAATCCTCACAACTCAAGGTTAAAGTAACATTAACCGGATCTGAATGATAAGAATATACACTGAGCTCTAAATCAAGTGAAACATTTTCATCCGGCTCAATAGCTAAATTGTTATTTGTTTCAGAAAAACTGGTTATTCTATTAAACTCAATTTTTAGAAAATCCTCCCAAACAACAGTATCCATTAACGCTGAATATGAATCAATTCTTCCATAACCAAGACGATTTACATAACTCGGATTATTGTTATTAAGATTGAATGAACTGAAAAGCACTTGCGTTCTTATTTGCTCATTTGTCCAATCAGGATGATACGATTTAACTAATGCCAAAAGAGAAGCCACTACAGGTGAAGAATATGAAGTTCCAGAACCACCATTATTGTAGCTACCATTTGAGCTGGTACTCAAAGTATTAACTCCGGGAGCGGAAACATCGACCGCATAATTGTATGTTGAAGAACCATATTTCAAATCATCTAAAGTTATATTTGCTACAGAAATAACATTGTGATATGAAGCTGGATAAAGTTTGATCGTATTATTTGAATTTCCGGCAGCAGCTACTACAATAGAGCCAAGACTTTCAACATAATCAATAATCTCCTGAAAAATGTATGAATATCCACTTCCACCCCAACTATTGTTAATGATATCAGCACCATTTTCGGCAGCATACACTATTCCTTCGTAACCTTTGCTTATTGAACTTCCACTGCCGGATTGTATTGGCATAAGTTGAGCATTCCAAGCTGTGGAGGCAATACCAATTGAGTTGTTTGTTACAGCAGAAGCAAATCCAGCGACCTTTGTACCGTGAGAACCAGCTCCCGGATAATTATCATCTCCATAAAAATTCCAACCAATAAAATCATCAATATAACCATTTCCATCATCATCAATTCCATTAATATCATCAGGATCAAATGTACCGTCCGGCAATCTTACAATGCCATCTCCATCTAAATCTTCACCAAGATTTTGCCAAATATTATCAAAAAGGTCTTCATGACTCCAGAGAACACCTGTATCAACTATTGCAATTATTGGAATGTATCCATCTTCGCATTTATGAATATTCCAAGCTTCTTCTGTTAGAATATGAGTTAATGAAAGTTGTTCAGAAAATCGTGGATCATTTGGAGTTTCTAAAATGGTACTTTGTGGCTCTAATTCAACTGACTCAATTTGTTGAAAATCTTCTAATCTTGCAATAATTTCTTTGGCTCTTAGATGTGATTCTGTTTCTAATTTAAAAATTCTGTTTAAGGGATGATTTTTTCGAGATGCCGATTTGATTAAACGCTTGCATCTAAATGAACCAATTTTATTTAAAAAAATGTCAATTTCTTTTATTTCAGTTGAATGTTCTGATACCGGAAGAACTGCATCCGATGCAAATTTAATGAGAAAGATTTCCTTATGGAATTCAGTATTTTGATGAGAAAATAGTGAAATAAAAATGATTAGAAA
>JAOZMQ010000206.1 GCA_029934195.1 Candidatus Cloacimonadota bacterium
TCTGCGTAAATCAGCGGCTTATCAATTTTGTATTGTCCTTTTTGATGTCGCTACTATGTAGCTTAGTTTTCTTTTTTTTCTTTACCCAACGCTAACACAATGGGCTACAGAGATATCGCTTCTATGAAGCTGAAAAATAAATAACTTCCCAATTAATCTTTCTTCATGAACTTCTGTTCTTCATGGTTAAAAAATTCCTTTTCGTTCAGATACTAATTAAGATGATATTTGTTAAAAAAAAAGCTGTCATCCCATAAAAATGAAGTGACAGCTACTTTGACATATAAAATTCTTATGACTTATTTTGAATCAGAAAAATTATAAGGTAGAATCATAAAGATTTTATCATCTTTATTATCTATCAAGAACTTTAGATTGTCTAAATTTCCTTTAACCGATTCCGGAAGATAATTTGCGATATTAAGTTGAGTTGCACTTAAATTAGCATTGATTGTAAAACCATTTTTATCACTTAATGGATAAATAATTGGTCTTATACTTTCTACTTGAAGTTCATTTTTCATAACTTCATAAGCTTTTTCTAAGCCTCCGAGTTCATCTACAAGCCCGTTTTCTTTTGCTTGTTTACCAGTCCAAACTCTTCCTTGAGCAATTTTGTGAACATCATCTCTATTCATATTTCTTCCTTCTGCAACAGTATCAACAAAATCCCAATAAACATTTTTAATACTCTGAGCAATCATTTCTTTTTCTTCATCAGTCATTGGGCGAGTTCCATTCCCGATATCTGCATGTTTTCCTTTTTTGATTGTAGACCAGTTTACATGTAATTTATCATATAATCTTTCATAATTAGGAATTAATCCAATTACACCGATTGAGCCGGTAATAGTTGTTGGTTCAGCAACAATTTTATCAGCAAATGCAGAGATAAAATATCCACCGGATGCAGCCACTCCTCCCATTGATACAACAACAGGTTTTTTGTTCTTCCCACTTTTACAGAGTTTAATTTCGTGTGCAATAATATCTGAAGCTAATGCAGAACCTCCACCGCTATCAACTCGCAAAATTATTCCGGCAACAGATTTATCTTTACGAGCTTTTTTTATAGCATTGGCATAAGTAGTTGAGCCAATTGTTTTTCCAATACGTGCTTTACCTGAATGGATATTTCCAGTAGCATAGATAACAGCAATTTTTTTGCCATTTTCATATTCCCAAGAATAGCTAATTTTCTCAGAATTGAAATTTTTGATAATCTGTGATTTTCCGAAATCTTTATTTAAAACGTTGTCAATGTCAGATTCATAGATTAATTGATCAATTAAACCAGCCTTGTAAGCATTTGCAGCAATAAAATAAGGTCCATTATCAATAGTCATTTCAACTGGATTTGCTAATTTATCAGATCTTCCAGAATCAATCATATTTTTAAATTCATCATAAATACCGTCAAGAAGGAACTCTAATGATTCTCGTTCTCCGTCAGTCATTTCTGTTTCAGAAAACATATTGCCGGCAGTTTTGTATTGATGACTTTTGAAATTAATAACATCAACGCCGAGTGTATCAAGCAAATTTTTGATATAAGGCTGAGTAAGAGAAAAACCTTGTAAATCAACGCCACCGGATTTATTTAAATAAATTTTGTCAGCAATAGAAGCTGCAAACGCATAATTCATGTTTGAAATATTTTCAAAGTAGAAAACAATTTTTTTGCCTTTAGCTTTATAATTTAAAAAAGCATCACGAAGCTCGATATAATTAGCATAGCTCGTCTTGAAATTACCGGATTTGATAATGATTCCATCAATGTTTGGATCTTTTTCTAATTGATGAATTTTTTCAAGAATTTCTGACAGAGTTTTAGAATTACTCATAGAAAATTTAACAGGACCAATTTGACTATAAGATTTTTGCTCAACTATTTGATTTCCCATATCGAAATTATAGAAAGATTTCGTTTTTTCCAAATAAGATAAATCTCTAAATAGATTATCATTTCTATGAGTATAAATTGTTCCATTAGCAAATTTATTGTCATTATCAAATTTGTTATAAGAACCAGTTATGCCATCTGCAAAAGCATAACCGAAATTAAGCATAAAATTCTCTTCTTCCATATTATATGATCCACCGGCAAAAATTCCATTAAAGATTTCACTTTGAATTCCGATAGTTGGTTTTTGCCATTCATCGTTTGTATAAAGAAAATCAGAAGACAAAGTAATTCTATCATTTAAGAAATTTGATTTGGGGAATGGTCGAACAGATAACCCGATTTGGTATGACATATAACTATCTTCAAACATTCTTGCGACACCAGCCAAAGAGATAAATCTTTTTGGACGATAAAGGAAAGAAGTGCCCCATTCACTATCATTTTTCAATTTTTCATAGAAATCATAATTTAATCCGATAGAAAAATTTTTATACATCTTCGAGGCGACAGCAAATCTGTTGAAATTTTTCCCATTTGTTCTTTTATAGATATAAGAGAAAAGATCACCACTAAAAATAAGTTCATAATTTCTTTCAAACTTGTTCTCATTATAAGTTGTAAGATAAGTAAAACCCTTGCTATTTCCAATACTCATTGCTGCTGGAATTACTTTTGGAGCAAGAGCACCATCTGTTGAAGCGATTGGTAAACTGCTATTAGAAATTCCTCCGACAAATTCTTCCTGTGCAAAAATATTGATAATTGATAACAATAAAATGGCACATACAATAAATGTAATTTTTTTCATAATATCCTCCGATATTTTTTGTTTTTTTATAACTCTTTATCAACAATGAGATTTATACTTCCAATCCCAGCTGAAACAGTCAAAAATATTTTGGTTTTTGATTCATTATAAGCACTATTATAATAGTTACTCCCATTCTTTTCTAAATTTTGGAATGAAATATCTCCTATACCTTTTGAAGCATTAACTTCAACGCCAATATTATCCGGTAAATAAATTGTAAGTTCTCCAACACCTGCATTTAATTCTATTTCTACATCATTTTGATAATTTCCTCGCAAATCAATTTCTGTGGATCCTACTCCAAGAGAAATCTCAGCTTTTCTAAGATTGATATCTGAGAAATCTAAATCCATTTCTCCAACTCCGGCATCGATATTAATATTAACAGGTATATTTGGGTTAAATTTTAGATCCCAAGTATTATTAGAAGTATTTTTATTTTTTGTTTTTTTGTTTTTCAAAGAAAGATAGCCTTTTCCAGCTTTAGAAATATATTTCATCTCTGGTTTCATTGATTCATTGCTGTATTTAAAATTTGCATCCAGCAAATCATCTCCCTTTCCAATCAAATCGAGTGAAGCTATTGTAACTGATATATCAACTTTAAACTCTTCCAATTCTTCAAAATGAATATTTTGAGTTTCAGTAATAATCTCTCCATCATCGACGACATCAAAATCAAATGAAAAATCAATATCATCAAAATCATCAATAGAAATTGTACATCCCATTAATAAAAAAATTGATATTCCAATTATGATTATTTCTCTTAAATATGTTTTCATTATTTCTCCTATTTTATTTCTTTCCATTTATAGATAAAGGTTGATAGAATAAAAATTGCTCCACTGATTAATAATTTTATTAAAGTTTGAAAACTCAAAATTATATCCCAACTTTTGTTAATTATTTGTACTAAATTTTCAAGTGGCATATTTTCAATGTTCTCAATTTTAAAAGAAGTAATACCAAAAAATAAAAAATCTCTTACTAATTCAATTGGAGTTAAAATATTTAAGTTTAACATTAGATTAAGAATTTCAATAAAACCAGTAGTTAAAACTAAAACAAGAATTGTTCTGCCGAACGCTTTTTCTTTAAAAATGGAAGAAGCAAGAAAAAGTAAACTTCCCAAAACTATTATTATTAATGAGAATCCTACAAAATTTATCATCATTCCATGCCATGCAACTAAAAACAAAAATTCCTTAAATATAAAATATAAAATGGAATTTATAATAATTAAGTTTACTAAACATATTGAAAATAAAACAGCAATGACACCAAAAATTGACACCAAATATTTAGATAATGATCGTTTCCAAATAGAAATTGGTTGTGTTCTATAAAAAATTTCACATTTGTTTTGAATATCTGAATTCAGTGCATTTTGTGATAATGATATTGCTTTGATAGAACAAATTAGCCCCGGATAGGCTACAGCAACAGCATTTGCAAAGAAAACAATAAAATACAGAGTATTCCCCAACATACCTGTTACATTAAAATTATTCAACTGAATCTTTATTGAACCTGTTTTAACGTAACCAATGATTCCCATTATCAATATTACAACATAAGTTATTGCAATTATCCAAAGCGGTGATATTAATGATTTCTTTGCAATAGCGATGTCTTTTTTTAATATTCCCCAAAATCTATTCATCATATCCTCCTAATTCTGCCATAAAAAGATCTGATAGCATTGGACGTTGATAAGTTGCATTTTCAATTTTGACATTACTATCTATAATTCCGCTAATATTTCCAAGTGTGTAAGAAATTAGACGCGGTTTATGCTCCATCAATGCTTTACGATTATCAACAGATACTGTGACAGTATTGTATTTGTTTTTCAATTCTTCAATGTTCTCATGCAAAATAACTTTTCCTTCGTTGAGAAAGATTATATCCTGTGTAATGTGCTCGACTTCTTCAATCTGATGAGTAGAAATTATAATTGTTTTATTTTCATCAAAAAATTCTCCAAGAATTGTATTGAAAAATTCTTTTCTGAAAGTAATATCAAGACCGAGAGTTGGTTCATCTAAAAGAAGTAAATCAACATCTAAGGAAAGTGTTACGAGAAGATATAGTTTAGTTTTCATACCTTTTGAGAGTGTACCAACTTTCTGATGTAATGGAAGTTTACTTTTTGCAAGTAAATTTATTGCTGTTGATTCTTTCCAATTTGGGTTAATAGAAGCTACAAAATCAATAGTTTGTTGTACTGTTAATCTATCGTCAAGCCCACTAACATCAGGAATAAATGCGATTCTCTCGAAAATATCATGTTGACTGTGTTTGATAAGTTTACCTTTAAAATATATTTCACCGTCATATTTTAAAAACCCAAGAATCGAACGCATTAAAGTTGATTTTCCGGCACCATTTTTTCCTAATAATCCAATAATTCTACCTTTGGGAATTGTGAGGCTAACATTTGTGAGAGCTTCAAATTTTCCAAATCGTTTGGTAATATTTTTGATTTCCATTAAACTCATGTTATTCTCCTTGTTTGGAATAAACCAATTCAATTGTATCAACAAATTCAGATTTTGAAATTCCAAATGACTTTCCTTTTTGAATAATTTGAGTCAATTCTTTTTCTCTAAATTCCTTACTTTTCTTTTTCATAAGATTCTCCTTTGCATCTATATTTACAAAAAATCCGATACCTCTTTTTTTATAAATAATTCCTTCGTTTACTAAATCACTAAGAGCATTAGAAACAGTTTGATGATTTAATTGATATTGTTGAGCCAAAGTTCTGATTGAAGGTATTGCCTCATCAGGCTTTAAAAATCCGGTTAATATGACTTTTTCAATCTCCTCTCTTAACTGAAGATAGATAGGTCGATTCTCATTGAAGATAATCATCTTGAACCTCCTTTATGGTGTTACGGGTCAATAGAACAGTGGGCTGGTATAAGAGTCAAGCTTTTTTTTATATTTTGAACTATAACTGCAAGAGACCGTTCAGAATTTACCCCCGCAAAAATTTTATCCGCTAAAAAAACCGAGAAAAAACGCAAAAAAAAACGAGAATTCTCTTTAATTTTTGCGT
>JAOZMQ010000207.1 GCA_029934195.1 Candidatus Cloacimonadota bacterium
GTTAGCGTTGGGTAAAGGAAAAAGAGAATCAAGCTACAGAGTAGCGACAAAAAAACGAATTTTTTAACCATGAAGAGCAAAAGTTCATGAAGAAAAATTAATTGGGATAATATTTGTTTTTCAGCTTCATAGAAGCGATATCTTTGTAGCCCAATGCGTTAGCGTTGGGTAAAGGAAAAAGAGAATCAAGCTACAGAGTAGCGACAAAAAAAGAAGATTTAGAAAAAGTTAGTTCTCGTTCAAGTACAATATAGTAAGAATTCAGGAGTTTCGTAAACAATGAAACTTCTAATTCTATTACTACTGAGAATGAGATTCAATCTTAAAATGAAAAAAGAAAGAGGATTTTAATGGAAAAGTATGAAATTATTGTAATTGGTGGTGGACCCGCAGGTGTTACTCTATCAAAGATGTTAGGTCGAAAGAAAAAAATGGCTGTAATACGTCCAGAGGATTATAGTATGATTTATTGTGCTATGCCTTATGCTGTTGAAGGTTTATTTCCAATTGAAAAAACATTCAAAAAAGATACATTAGTAACTGATGCAGGAGTTGATTTAATTCGGGATTTTGTAACAAACGTAGATTTCAAAAACAAAATAATCAAATTAAGTGATGATAAAGAAATAGCCTATGAGGAGCTGATTATTGCAACCGGTGCTTCTCCATTTATTCCGCCAATAAAAGGAACTGACTTAATTGGCGTGACTGGTTTTAAAACTGAAATAGATATGAGAAGAATTATTGATTATGTTGATAGTGGTGTGAAAAATGTCATTGTAGTTGGAGCAGGAGCTATTGGCATTGAGCTTGCATTAGCATTAAATAAAAGAAATCTAAAAGTACATCTCGTGGACATGGCAAAATCTTTACTTCCAAATATGGTAGATCCGGAAATGAGTAAAACAATTCGTGAAGAATTTGTAAGAGCTGGAATCAATCTTCATCTTAATGCGAAAGTAATTCAATTACATGGAAGAGAATATGTAAGACATGCAATTTTAGATAATGGAGATAAAATTCATTTTGATTCTATTGAAAGTTGCAATATTACAAGTAAAGAAGCATTTACAGGTATGGTGGTTTTTGCTACCGGAATGAAACCGGAAATTTCTCTTTTTCAAAATAGCGAATTAGAAATTGGAAAAGATGGTGTTTTGATTAACGAGAAGATGGAGACAAACATTGCAGGTGTTTATGCTGTAGGAGATTGTGCTCAATTTTATAGTGGAATTACTCATAAAACTCTTTCAGGAAAATTGGCAACAAATGCAGTACCTATGGCAAAGATATTAGGTTTTAATCTATTGGGACAAGATAGAAAATATCAAGGATTTTATAATGGAGCTGCTACTAAAGTTGGAAAATATTACATTGGTGGTACAGGATTATCAGAGAAGGTTGCAAAAGAAAATGATATTGAAACTATTTGTGGTTATAGTGAAGTAACTACAAAATTTCCGATTATGCCTAATGCAAAAAGAGTTCACTTAAAATTAATTGCGAATAAAGAAACAAATATTATTATTGGTGGTCAAATTGTTAGTGAAGAACCGGTCGCAGATAAAGTTGATATAATAACTCTTGCAATTCAAAATAAATTTAGAGTAGAAACTTTAACTCAATTAAGTTATTCTTCTCAACCATATCAAACCTATTATCCAGCTGCAAATTTAATAGTATTGGCTGCAGAAGCAATTTTAAAAAAAATGACATAGATTTTTCAATTGGAGTTGTTACGGAATTCCATTTACAAATAATAATAGATAGATTGTACAAGTTATTTTGTGACAGTTCTTTATTGGAAAACAAGAACTAAAAAATTTAACAACAAAAATAGTCCGCAGTTGCTATAAGCATAAAAAGACGGCTTCAAAAAAATGAAGCCGTCTTTAAAAATATCAGGTAATCTTATTTTAAAGGCTTCCCATTATTTTTTTATAAATTCCTTTTTCTTTAATAATTTTTAACCCTTTATTAAATTCTTCCATTATTTTTTCTACATTCGGATATTTTTTAGAAAGAATAAGATAATCTCCTTCTTCAGAGAGAGCTTTAGGATGATTTGTTATTTTTGCTATATCTGCATCAGAAAAATTTGAAGTCAAAAGAGAATATCCGACATTAAATTCACAATCAAAGGCATCAACTCTTCCGGCAATTAGTTTTTTAAAATTTAAAATATCAGAATTTGCTATATCTAAATTTAGTTTATCATCGAATACTCCAGGATAAGAATATCCACGAGTATGTCCAAACTTATATTTTTTTAAATCATTATAATTGCTCCATTGAAAATCATTATCTTTTCTATAAAAAAAGACTGTCTTTGAAACCAAAAGAGGTTCTGTTGAAAACAAGAAGTCTATTTGTCTTTCTTCATTTATTGGCCATCCTGGTGAACCTGCATACTTTTTCCCATCTTTAGCGGATTCAAAAGCTCTTTTCCACGGCATCCAAGCATATTCAACATTATAGCCCACTTCTTTAAAAGCTGCTGTTACTACTCTTGAAGTTAGCCCATATCCATCAGCAGATTCCGACATATAAGGAGCCCATTCACCAAGAGACAATACAATGGTTTCTTCTGCAAAAAGAAAAGAAACAGAAAATAAAACAACGATAAACAACATCTTGAATAATTTCATAATAATCTCCTATTTTTTAATTATGTAAGAAAATATTATTAAAATTGAAAGTCAATAAAAAAAAGAAATATTAATTTCAGAGTGTCTATCTTCTGTATTGGGGAAAGAATTTTTCATGCTTTTGATTATTTGATGCCTTTTTTGAATTTCCTATTTTGCGGATTCTAAGATTAATTGTGTTGATTGTGAGAAGCAATTTTAAAACAAGTTGACATAATTATTACGGATAAGTATCTGAACAAAAATAAATACGATAAACTTACAAATATTATATTCTGTTTGTAAGATATTAATTAGTTTGCTACAAATTAAGGAGAAAAAGATGTCTATTAAGAGAATGGAAATTGACGAGAAATTCTATAATGAGATGGAAAACTCTCAAAAGAAAAGTGATAATATTGTTAGAAACAGTATCTTAAATGTTGGTCTTGATGCAACTGCTTTAAATCATCAAGCTAAAACTGACATGCAACACACTTTTTCTTTAGAATTGAAAACAGGTGATATTACATCTCAAAACAAAAGTGGAAGGTGCTGGCTATTTGCCGGATTAAATACTCTTCGTTTTAAGATAATGAAAGACCTCAATTTAAAAAATTTTGAACTCTCACAAACATACCAGATGTTTTTTGATAAAATAGAAAAAGCTAATTATTTTCTCGAAAATATTCTTGAGTCTTTAGATGAAAAAACAGATTCACGGCTGATAATGTGGCTAATGAATGCACCACTAAATGATGGCGGACAATGGGATATGTTTACCAGCATTGTTGAGAAATATGGTGTAGTTCCTAAAAACATTATGCCGGAAACATTTGCAAGCAGCAACTCGGCGAGAATGAATAATATTCTTACTTTGAAGCTCAGAGGCTTTGCTTTCAAATTACGGAAAGATTATCAAAACAAAGTTGCAATTGAAAAATTAAGAGCTGATAAAAAAGAAATGCTGAAAGAATTTTATCGTTTATTAACCTTATTTTTGGGAAATCCTCCACAGAAATTTACTTTTGAATATCGCAATAATGATAAAAAATTTCATCAAGATTTAGATCTTTCACCACAAGAATTCTATAAAAAATATGTTGATATTAATTTAAAAGATTATATCAGCATTATCAATGCACCTACAAAAGATAAACCATTTAATCATACTTTTACCGTTCAATATTTGGGCAATGTCGAAGGTGGAAATAAAGTGAAGTACCTAAATGTTGAAATGAAAGATTTTAAAAAAATGGCAATTTCACAATTAAAAGATGGAATCCCTGTTTGGTTTGGTTGCGATGTTGGAAAAAAAATGCATCGTGAAAATGGAATTTTAGATGAGAATATCTATACTTATGAAGAAACTCTTCAAACTAATTTTGCTCTTGATAAAGCAGGAAGATTAGATTATGGTGCAAGCTTAATGACTCACGCAATGGTAATTACCGGTGTCAATTTAATAAATTCTGTTCCAAACAGATGGAAAATTGAGAACAGTTGGGGCGATAAAAATGGTAAAAAAGGATATTTTGTTATGAGCGATAAATGGTTTGATGAATATAATTTCCAAATTGTCGTTAATAAGAAATACCTTTCAGATGAATTGATAAAAGCTTGGGATTTGGAAGCAATTGTTTTAAAACCTTGGGATCCGATGGGTTCTTTGGCATTATAATAATGGAGAAAAAGACAATATAATTTTAAACGGACAGACATTGAAATTGAAAAAAAATAAAACATATAATTCTATAACTGAAGAAAATTCAAGAGTAAATTTCATTGCTTTTATTTGGCATGGAATTTTTCTCTCATTAGCTTCAAATTTTATGGATATTCACACGATTATTCCATCAATGTTGATAAAAGCTGGTGGGAATGCAATTTTGTTGGGTCTGCTCACTGCAATAATGGTGGGCGGTTCCAGCATAATGCAAATTGTTTTTGCAGGATTTTTATCTCACAAAACATATAAAAAAAAGTCACTTATTTTAGGAATTTCTCTCAGAATTATTACCTTATTTTTTTTAGCTTTAATTTTATTTTTTACAGACTATATTGATAACAGATTAATAATTTTTGCAATTTTTATGCTTATTTCAGTTTTTTCTTTTAGCGGTTCTTATGCTAATATTTCCTATATGGATATTTTGGGGAAATCAATTATTGATACCAAACGGAAACAATTCTTTACAATAAAACAAACAATGAGTAGCATCGGAATCTTAGCATCTGCTTTTATTGTACGATGGTTATTAAAGAAATTATCTTATCCTGAAAATTATAGTTTTCTATTATTGGGAGCTGGACTACTTCTTTTTATTGCTTCTTTGGGATTTTGGAAAATAAAAGAAGGAATTTCAGAAGTGAAAATTAAGAAAACTTTTTGGGAGTTTCTCAAAATAATTCCTTTTGAAGTTTCGCAAAATTCAAATTTAAAAAACTATCTTTTTATAATAAATTTTTTAGGGTTGGGTTTAAGTTTTATTCCTTTTATGATTTTATTTGCCAAAAAGAATTTTGAATTAAGTTATAATTTAATCGGAAATATTCTTCTTTTTAAAGTTTTAGGAATGTTGATAACCAGTTTAATTCTCTTTAAAAGATCCAAGCAATTTGAATATAAAAGACTTCTATATTTTAGTCTTGTTTTTGGTATATTATTGCCAATTATGAGTTTAATTTTCAGTAAGAATTATTTTCTATATCAAATTATTTTTATCTTGTCCGGTGTCTTTATTACCGCTTTTAATGTTGCAAAAAATGGTATCTTGATTGAAATTTCAAACAATAACAATCGTGCGTTATATACCGGAATTTCAGGAGCTGGAAGTATTTTACCTGCTATCTTTCCTTTAATTGTAGGAATATTTATCTCTGTTTTGGGATACAACCTCACTTTTATTATAGTAGCTATAATTGTTGCATTTAGCTTTATTTTTATTAGAAAATTACATTGTAAATAGTATCAGAATGAAAAAGGATAAGACACGGATTTACGAAGAGTTATGCGGATTTAAGAGAATAAAAAATAGACGAAAAATAGCGAGAAATTACAAATATTAGAATGATTTTTAATTTTTTCTCTATTTTATCCTTTTCGTTCAAGTACTAAATAGTATCTGAACAAAAAA
>JAOZMQ010000208.1 GCA_029934195.1 Candidatus Cloacimonadota bacterium
GCCTTTGCGATCTTCCCTTTGCGACTTTGCGAAAAAATAATTTCTTTTCCGTTCAGATACTATTTAATAATCATAATTTTTTCAGCAGTTTTTTGTGTTTCAGTTTGCATAATAATGAAATATATACCGCTGGAAATTTTCTGTGAATTATTTGACTTGCCATTCCATTGAATTGAATTATTTTGATTAAATTTTTTCCCGCTAAAAATTCTTTCAACCAATCTTCCTTTTATATCATATGCGTTTATTTCGACAAACCCCGGCTTCTCAATTGAAAAATCTATAGAAATCTCACTTCTATTATTATTGAAAAAGAATGGATTTGGGAAAACAGTGATCTTGTTCCGTTTAAAATCTTCCACAATATCCGTGTTTCCGGTAAGAGATGTTGATGCAGTCATTTCATAATTATAACTTCCATCATTTGTTGAAATTGAAAGTTCACCTGAAAAATTATTAATACTATCAGAGCTGAAAACTATGGGAATATATTGAAATGTACCGGAAGTAATTGATGTTTGATAATCTCCAATAACAAAATGAGGATCATTAACAGAAATATCATTCAATAATAAGTTTGCATTTCCTTGATTACTTATTACAAAAAATAAAGTGTCCTGTAAATTTACTGCTGAAATTCCAAAATTAAGAGAATTCAAAGGTGAGAAATAGTCAGCGTTTTGAGGTGTAACACTATTTGTACTAATACTATAGATACGATCTAAGAAAGAAGGATAATCAATAAATGGATTTCGATTATTTTGATAATATTCAATATCATTATTTCTATCAATTTCTTTTGTATCTACCATATCGAGAACAGACCATTCTCTCAAAGTTGCTTCTTGAGAATTCAAAAAATTATTAGGGTTTGAATAAACAAGAGAAAAATAGAACATTGATCGGGCACAGTTTCCTTTATGAATATCTCGCGGTTCAAAAACAATTGACCCACTTGAATTGTTTCCTCTTTTGGATCCTCCTTCTTGCCATGTAATATTGGAGACAGCATCTCCAAAAGGATAACTTCCTCTAACAGAATTTGCATTACCCTCTGTTGGGTAAAGGTGAAAGAGATCAGATTTTGCAGCTCCTGTTGCTCCCATACTTTGGGGCCACGTATGTTCAGTATTGAATCCTTGATTTTGTGCTTGTGTTCTATTTTCTGCATTAATAACTAATCCGGTATAAACACATTCGATGGTACCGTTTACGTTATCAATGGTATCAAACATTCTGTCTCTTGCAGTATTATAACCAAGATTGGTATGATTTTCAACAAGTGAAGTTAGTTCATTTTTTAAATTATTATCGTAAAGATTATAAGTTGAAGAATAAAAAGAATTGGAATGATGTACAACGGCAAGTAAATTCACACATTTACTCAAACCGTTTTCTTCATCAGTCAAATACATTAATTCATTATATTGAATATTTTGCACGCCAATAAATTGAATATCAATTGTTTCGGAATTACCAGCTTCTAAAAAAATTTCATTATTTTGTACAGAAAATTCACTATTTGAAAATGTAATTTGTAAGTTGAGATTGATTGAACTTGTATTTGTAATTGTTAATGGAAATTCATTTGTTTCATTTGATAATATGTTTCCGAAATCACAAACAGATTCCGAAAGAATAATGTTTTGTGTCCATAAAAATGAGGTACTAATAATAACCATTAATAGTAAAAGAATTTGTTTCATAATAACTCCTAATTTGTTTTAACTTATTGACTATCTATCTTTCTGATGATCTCAATACAAGACATCAGCTTAATTTTTGCATCTTGAATTTTCATTTTTGAATAGATTATAATTAAGGTAAAAATTGTCAAATATCTTTTGTTCTATCTATTATTTAGAGCTCACCTAATCAGCTGTTTTCACAATTTCAAATCGCGAATAATTCGATTAGATTTACTGGGAATTTGAATATAATAAAACACATTCTTTCACAATCTTTTCACATTTGATCTTTTAATACTGGTAGCATATAATTAGAATCTAAAATTTATTGACAATTCTTTTACTATTTTGAGTTTCGAGTAATGAAAAAAAATATTAATGTACTTTTTTTACTTTTCATTTTAATCGGGTGTGTTCGGGAAAAAATCGAATATGTTTTTCCTTCGGAAAGAATTTCTTTGCAGAAAATCAATACAGATAGACTTTTACAAATAATTGAAGATCCTCTTACAACAGCTCATTGGGGAATCTCTGTTTATGATGCAGAGCAAGGAAGACCACTGTATCTTCATAATCAAAATAAATTATTTACTCCAGCTTCTAATGAAAAAATTATAACTGCTGCTTCTGCTATTAATTTTTTAGGCAAAGATTTTCAATTTGAAACTACATTTTGTAAAACAGGTGAAATTAGAGATTCTATTCTTATTGGAGATATTGTAATTAGCGGTAATGGAGATCCAACTATTAACAAAAAACGCGGAGTTGGTTCTTATAAGATTTTTTCTATATGGGCTGATTCTTTAAAAAAGTACAAAATAAAAAAAATTGATGGAAATATTGTTTTAGATGTACGTAATTTTTCAGACTATTATTGGGGAAACGGTTGGTGTTGGGATGATTTGATGTGGGGTTATTCTTCTGAATACGCACCTTTGCAATGTGAAGAAAATGCAATGAGATTATGGATTACTCCATCTAAATCTATTGGAAAGTCAGTTAACATTTCAGCAAAAAAAAACTTTTTTAATTATAATATCATAAATAAGGGAACTACAGTAGATTCAATCAAAAATAGAATTCTCATAAATCGTGGGATTACTGATAACAACTTTTACATTACCGGTGAAATGAAAAAAGGTTCTAAAACTATTGGGAAAACAATTGCTTTAAAATCGCCAGTTGAACAATTTAGAGAAGTTTTTAGAGAAGTCATATCTCAAAAAAATATTGAAATTGCGGGTAAAATTATTATTCTGAGAAATGATGAGATTTATAACAATCAAGTGTCGGATACTTTATTTGTTTGGCGATCTGCTCCTCTCACAGATTTTCTTCCTGCTATTCTTGCACACAGCGATAATCTTTATTCTGAATCATTATTAATGGCTCTTTCTTTGGAGAATGCAAATCCAGCTAAAATGAAAGATGGTATTGCTCTTCTAAATTCCTTTGCAAAAATCAATAGTTTTAAAAGAAATTCCTATAATTTTTCGGACGGATCAGGATTATCTCGTTATAATAAAATTACACCAGAAAATTTAACTAAAATATTGTATTCGATGCAAAAATATTCATTTTGGAAAAGCTCTTTTGCTAAAAATGGTTCAAAAGGTACATTGAAAAGACGCTTTAAAAACATTTCAGCAAACATGTATGCCAAAACAGGAAGCATGTATGGAATTGATTGTCTCAGCGGCTATTTAGAATTATCTTGTGGTAGAGAATTAATTTTTTCAATTATGGTGAATAACTTTACTGACAGATGGAGGATTCGACAAAAAATGCGTAAAATCATTGAGACTCTTATCATTAATTATGATGGAAATTATCAAATTAGACAACAAGCAGTCAAATAATCAATCTTGAAGTTTTGTAAGAAGTGTCTTTTTACGACAGCTCCTTTTAACTTATAATTAAAATATAGAAAATCTGCGAATCTTTTAATCCGTAGGATTTTAAATGTTTTAGTGATAGGTTTTAGTCTATATAGTCTCAGACCGAAAAGGATTTTTTAAGCATGAAGAACAGAAGTTCATGAAGAAAGATTAATTGGGAAATTATTTATTTTTCAGCTTCATAGAAGCGATATCTTTGTAGTCCAATGCGTTAGCATTGGGTAAATATAAAAAGAGAACTAAGCTACAGAGTAGCGACAAAAAAAAGAAAACTTAGAAAAAGTTGGTTTTTGTTCAAGTACTAATTATACAAAATACAGCAAAAAAAACACAATCAACAAAGAGTTCTCAGTGTTCCGTAAAACGGATGTAAAAAAGTAATATTGCTGAATAATAAAAAAAATGATGTTACAGAAATACAAGCAATTTTATAAGATTACATAAATATTATCAGAGATTTAGTTTTAATAACATGTATTCTATTAGGAGGATAAGTGAAAAAAAATAACCAATTTACATTAGACTTTGTTACAAATTCTGATAATTATTATCTTGCAGAAAAAGATATTGAGTTTAAAAAAGCAGAGATTCTTACAAAAGAGAATTTTTACTTGTATCATATTGAAGAATTGACATTTGAAAAAGAATTTCCCCGTAAAGAGGCTTTTGAAAATGTTTTAAGTTCTTTACGAATTGAAGGAATAAATTTTATTTATTTGATTCTTGGAAACGAAAATGGTGTCGAATTTTACTTCGGAATAGTAAAAGATTTTAACAGCAACATTGAGTTACCATTAGAAATTAGTGATATTGGAAATCAAATTCTAAAACCAAGTATTTTGGGTAATTTTAGAGGAAGTAAAATAACGAAAATTGAAGCTAATAAAAAAAAAGAATTGTTAAAGCGAATTAATGATATGAGGTGTTTTGGCTTTTTAGAAGGTGTTCCGGGAATAAATGAAGATAATGAAGATATTCAGGGCGTAGATCGATTAACAGATGTTATGGTTGGCGATAACTTTGGGATTGCGATTATCTCAAAACCACTTCTTCAAACAGAAATATTGGATATTGAGAGAAGATTAAATAATGCTTATAATGGAATTGCTCCATTTGCTCAAAAAAATATTCAAGAAGGAGATTCTGAAAGCATAAGTAAAGGTGAAAGCAAGACTGAAAATAATTCCAAAACAAAAGGCACAAACGAAACCAAATCAGAATCTAAAACAAGCGGTTCAAACCATAACGAAACAGCTGGTTCAAATAGTAGTAAAACAACAGGAGAAAATAAAAGTACAACTATTGGTACTTCTACTGGAACAAATACTGAAAATGGGAGAAAAACAAACTCATCATCAAATTCTGGTACTGAAGGTTCTTCAAGTGGGGAAACTTATGGAAATTCTGAAAGTAAAAGTTATGGAACTTCGAATAGTACTAATTTTTCAACTTCTAAAGGAAACAATTATTCTGAAACTACTGGAGTTGCTTTTGGGGAAAACAGCTCAATTACTA
The DNA here is from genome assembly GCA_029934195.1 of Candidatus Cloacimonadota bacterium. Taxonomy (GTDB): domain Bacteria; phylum Cloacimonadota; class Cloacimonadia; order Cloacimonadales; family JAOZMQ01; genus JAOZMQ01. The sequence goes on from JAOZMQ010000208.1 coordinate 5,102, forward strand.
CTGGTTCAAGTAATATGACGACAATAGAATTCATTGAAAAAAAAGCTCAAAACTGGATAACTTACTTAGATGAGGTTATTTTTCCTCGTTTAGATTATGGTAAAGGTAAAGGATTATTTGTCACTTCAACATATATATTTTCAGAAAATAAAGCAGAATTATATAAACTGGGAAACACAATATGTTCTTTGTTCTCCGGACAAAGTGGAAATGTTATTCCTCTGAAAATGAATATTTTAGAAAAAAACAGTTCAATGCAAAATTTTTTTAGCAACTTGCAATTACCTACCGGAGAATTGGCAAACAATAGCAATAATCAAATTTTGGCAAGAACTGCATTGTCACAATTTATCACAATCCAAAAAGTTATCATTGGAAATTGGATTTCTACAAAAGAATTGGCACTTATTGCCGGATTACCCAAAAAAGAAGTCGTTGGTTTAACCCTTAAAGAAGAAGTTGAATTTGGTCTAAATTATCCTAAAATTAATAATGAAAAGAAAAAACTGCATTTGGGAAAATTGGTTCAAAGTGGCAATTTGTTGAATAAAAATAATGTCTATCTTGATAAAAATATTCTAAATAAACATCTTTTTATTACTGGTGTAACCGGTAGTGGAAAAACTACTACTTGTCAGAAGTTACTTCGGGCAAGTG
>JAOZMQ010000209.1 GCA_029934195.1 Candidatus Cloacimonadota bacterium
GGATTTAAAAGAATAAATTCTTATTGAAATTTTAATAATAATGGATAAAATAGAGGAAAAATTTATAATCATCATAATGTTTGTAATTCCTCGCTATTTTTCGTTTATTATTTATTCTCTTAAATCCGCGTAACTCTGCGTAAATCCGTGGCTTAGTCTTTTTTGTTCAGGTATTAAGTAAATATTTTTATAATTTTTTAGTTTAAAAGAATACTACTTCAAGATCAAAAATTTCTCTGTAAATATATTCTTTGATGTTTTCATTATTATAAAATAAATTCCATTTGATAGAACTTCTTTTGAGGATTTTATTGAATCAAACGAGAAAAAATTATTTCCTTTTTTTGCAACGAAATTACCGGAAGAAAGCACTTGCTGACCTTTAATATTATAAATCTCAAAACAAATATCATCATCTTTTGATAAATTGTAGTTAATATGAATATTGAATCTAAAATTATTGTTTGAGATAATTAATGGATTCGGATAAATCGTAAAATTATCAGATTGAGTTTGAATATTTTCGTCATTATTATAAGGTTTTAGAGAAATACTCTGTTTATAGGTTTGTGAATTTCTAATGATTTCAAATTCGATGAGTTCCTCATTTTCTATTTGAGACAATTCTAAAGGTAAAGATAAAAATGCTGAATCTGATAAAAAGGGAACTGCAGAGAAAAGTGCAATTTTACTATTGTTTCTATTTTGATTTTTAAGCCAGAAAATGTCACTATTTATAATCGGATTTTGGATGAAAAATTTAGTTGAAGTACATGAGATTTCAAATCCAAATAAATCTCCGGTAGCATAAAAATCTAAAAATAAGTTTTCATTGTTATCAATTCTTTGATTGATTATTACATCACAAACCGGAGGAAAATATAAATCACTTTGCTCAACTGGAAACTGTGTAATTAAACCAATTGCGTATTGCGAAATAAGTGAAGCATCAAAAGCTTGAATAAAATCATTTCCATCAACATCTGTTGCCAATAATCGCCAATTTTCCCAAGGGAGCGGATCTATCAAAGGAAGTGGATCAAGATTTACAGTATATTGCAAAGCGAAAACAGCATCTTGCAAATTGACTTCGCCCGATTCATCAATATCGCCATAAGGGATCAATCCTTGAAATTCTACAGAAATATTCCAGATAATCTCCATTTGATAATCTTCATCATTTAATTCAATTTTAACTTCAAAATCACCTTCTTCATCAAAAAAAACAGAGAGAAAATTCTCATTAGAATTCTGCAAAACATTATTTATAAGCCAAGAATATTCAATTTCACTATCAATATCAATTGCATTTACAGTAAAAATTATATTTGAATTAAGGTCTGTTGTCATTGATAATTCACTTGGAAAAAATGATATTATTTCTGGAGGATCATTTACCGGAGTAATATTAATATTGAAGTTATCTTGAATTTGATCACGAGAATTTCTCCAAGAAAATCCATCATCCGCAATAATAATAAGCTGTGAAACTCCATTCCAATTCGGTATAGAATTTATTGAGATAAGATTCTCATTTTGAAAAAGTGATATTTCCATCTCATTATAAATAACTTCAAAAGTTAAAATATCTCCATCATTATCTGTAAAAAAATCATCAAGATTAATCTCAATAACTTCGCTAAAATCTTCCATTAAATCGAAATCAGGAATTTCATTTATTATTTCAGGGGGATTATTAATATTTAATACTGTAATTGTAACTGCATCAGAATTTGAAGATGTCGTACCATTATTTACGGTCAACACAATTTGGAACTCAGTTTCTTGATAAACAAATGGAGCTGTGAAAGATGGTGTCATAGAATTGCAATTATCCAAAATAATACCTTCGGGGGCTTCCCATAAAAAAGAGAGAGAATTTCCAGACGGATCATAAGATGCAGATCCATCTAAAAGAACAAAACTATTTTCATCAACTATCTGATTGATTCCGGCTTCAGCAATTGGCGGTAAAGCTCCTGTTGAACCTGCAATAGCGACAACTGCACTTCCATAAGATGAAAAATTTGTATTGCCACTTTGGATAGTCATAGAAATTTGTGAAATTTCTAAATTTTGTGAGGAATTCCATAACCGAAAACTATAATTATTCCCGCTAAGAAAACCATCAATTTGTGGTGTAGATGGTTCATCTTCTGAGGCAATAATACTTAAATAATCAATGATTTCTCCATTTAAAACTTCCATTCCAACACAGATATCTCCGTCAAAAATTCCGATTTCATCATTTGCCTCAAGATTAATACCGTCAATTGAAGCGGAAGTTATGTAAAAATTCATTGGATGATAAGGATTGTTTGAAAATACAGGAATAAAATGATCTGCAAAGCAATAGGTAAAAGTAAGCAAAAAAATCAATAAAAATAAGGTTCCAATCTTCATATAAGACTCCATTTTTTTAGTTAGTGTCTGAGCGAAAACTAACTTTTTCTAAATTTTCTTTTTGTGTTGCTACTCTGTAGCTTACTTCTCTTTTTATCTTTACCAAATGCTAACGCATTGGGCTACAAAGATATCGCTTCTACGAAGCTATAGAATAAAGAATTTTCCAATTAATCATTCTTCAATAATTTTTTATCTTTATCGTTAAAAAAATCCTTTTTATTCAAGCACTATATACTACTAATCATTTTCAGTGCGATTGTTTCTTCTTCATTAATATTAAATATTTCACCATTAATTTTCATTTCAAGAATGGAATTGAGAATTTTCCCAATACGTTTACCTTCCTTGATTCCATTATTAATAAGGAAATTTCCGTCAATTGAGAGTGAAATTTTCCGCAATCTTGTCATATAATCACGAATTATTGAAATCATAATTTTATCGTCAGTAAGTGACATTATAAAAATAAGAGTTTCATCATTATATCGCTTCAAAGAATTTGCAATAACATAATTCGATGCTTTTCCCAGATTTTCACCCATTTCTGAAATTGGATATTTCTCAAGTTTTTCACAAGCTCCTGCAAAAATTTTGGGCATCTTAAATTTTTTTGCAAATTTCAATTTTGTTCTTATTCTTAACTCATGTGTTAAAGATAAAAAATATGGAAGCCAACTAATGATTTGTTTATCATGAAAACTTTTTCGATACCAAATATTATTTTCATAAATTCTGAGGAAAATAATTCTTTTATGAGCATCAAAAGACAGATGTTCATAAATACTTTTTAAAACACCAAGTTCTTCCAAACGATGATAAAAATTTGATGGATTTCTTTCTTTACAAGATAAAAATAATTCTTCTCGAATTCTTTCAACTGCAACAGATTCTGTAATATTCATTGTAAGACATTTTTTCAAAAGATGTTCTGTTTTTTCTTCAAGTTTAAATCCGTATCTTTGCTCAAATCTAACAGCTCTTAAAATTCGTGTGGGATCTTCAATAAAACTCAAATTGTGCATCACTTTTAAAATTCCATTTTTGAGATCTCTTGTTCCCCCAAAGAAATCTTTTAAATGTCCATAATCATCTGAATTTAGACTTATTGCAAGACTGTTTACAGTAAAATCTCTTCTAAAAATATCATTGATTAATCTTGAAGTTTCCACCTCCGGCAAAACCCCCGGTCGTCTATAATACTCTGTTCTCGCTGTAACAATATCAATTTTACTGCGATCAGGCATGATAACTAATGCAGTCTGAAATTTAGGAAATGAGACAATTTTCTTCCCATAAATCTTTGTAAACTTCTTTGCAAATAGAATTCCATCACCTTCGACAACGACATCAATATCATAATTTGGAATGCCAATTAGTAAATCACGAACAAAGCCACCGACTACATAAATTTTCATTTGAAGGTCATTAGCTACTTTCCCGAGTTTTTTTAACAAAGAATTTGTTTTTCGAGAAATATTTTTTTGCAACAAATAATTCATATCGGTAAAATCAACAGGATTATCTAACTTATTGTTTTTATTTTGATGAAGCTGAGATTTGAGTAAATCACCTTTGGTAATGTTACCTGCTAATTTTCCCTCATCTATAACTGGTAACCTGCCAATATTATTTTCGATCATAATTTCTTGAACAGCATAAGAACTTGTTAAAGGTTTAACTGAAATGACATTTGAAGACATACAATTTTCAACAGAAATATTGTCCATTTTATGATGAATAGCTTTTGCAATATCCTTTTTAGTTACAAGTCCAACTATTTTGTCCTGATTATCTACAATGACAATAGTACTGTAGCGATTATTCAGCATTCGCATTTGTACTTGCTTGATACTACTATCAACAGAGAGAATATCTACTGGCGAAGTCATTATATCTCTTGCTAATAGATTATCTCGTATTTGTTTATCTAAATAATTGAGAAGAGTTTTTTTCATTATTTCTAAATTTGTATTTTCAATAACAGCTGATCCTGCTGAACGATGTCCCCCTCCACCAAGCTCTTTCATAATCTTTTCAATATGGATAAAATCATATTCATTTCTACCAATAATTGTCATTTTATCTTTCAAAGTATAAAGACAAAATGCGAGTTTTAGCCCCTCAGATCTTTTTACAATCTGCAATAAATATGCGAGATTACCAATAAATGTATCCAATTTTAGTGAAATAATCGAGACTTCTATTCCCATAATTGAATGCATTTCTGTATTTTGAATCATCTTGCTCATTATTCCAATTTGTTCGGGAGAAAAATCCTTCTTTAAAAAATGGTTAACAATACTAATTGAAGCTCCCATAGAAAATAAATATGCTGAGGCTGAAAAATCCTTTTCTGTTACATTTGGATAAAGGAAATTGCCGGTATCTTCATAGATCCCCAAGGCAAATAAAGTGGCATGAAATGGAGAAATTATAATTCCTTTCTTGTGAATAATTTCTAATAACAAGGTGATACAAGCACCTGTCAATTGAACATGAAGATTGTCTGTTTGAATATCAGTTTCCATTGAAGGATGATGATCGTAACATATTATGGGAATAGTCGGTTTAGTCTGAAGCCATTTTCCAATTTTTCCCATTCTTGAAATATTACGGTTATCAACAATAAATAGTTTTGTAATATCCTCAACTTTTATTTTACTTTCTCTAATTAAATTAAACTTATGTTCATTTTCTATCAAATATCTTTGCAATGAATTTTGAGGTGCTCCGACGATACAAACTTTAGCCTCGGGGTTCAATAATGAAACTGCTATCATTGAAGCAAAAGCATCAAAATCACATATTATATGACTAATTATTAATTCCATTTTATACCTTAATTTATTTTTCCTTTGCGTTCTTCCTTTTGTTATTTTGCGAAAACTAATTTCTTTTTTAACGCAAAGAAAAACGAGATTCCGCAGAGAAATAAGAGAATTTATCAGAAGCTATTTTTCCTTTGCGTTCTTCCCTTTGCGTCTTTGCGATAAACTAATTCCTTTTTACGCAAAGAAAAACGAGATTCCGCAGAGAAAGAAGAGAATTTATAAGAAGCTATTTTCCTTTGCGTTCTTCCTTTTGCGTCTTTGCGATAAACTAATTTCTTTTTACGCAAAGAAAAACGAGATTCCGCAGAGAAAGAAGAGAATTTATTAAGAAGCTATTTTCTTTGTATTCTTCCCTTTGCGTCTTTGCGATGAACTAATTCCTTTTTACGCAAAGAAAGATAAGATTCCGCAGAGAAAGAAGAGAATTTATAAGAAGCTATTTTCTTTGTATTCTTCCCTTTGCGTCTTTGCGATAAACTAATTTCTTTTTACGCAAAGAAAAACGAGATTCCG
>JAOZMQ010000210.1 GCA_029934195.1 Candidatus Cloacimonadota bacterium
AATGAAGAAAGAAAATTGGAAAATTATTTATTTCTATCTTTATTGTAGCGATATCCAAAAATAGCTTTACAAATATTAGTCTCTGTTCAAATACTTTTAGTAACAGATTCTTGATGATAGACCCCTTTCTTTTGTGAAAGGAATACTTATAGTACTTAAATATAGAATATAGGAGTTTCTATGAATGTGAATGATCAAAATAAAACAGAAATTGAAGGTAGTTATTTGACAATTAAACTTATGGAAGAGTTGTATGGAGTTAATGTTACTTCCATTCTTCAAATTATTGATGTTCCTCCAATTACAAAAGTCCCCAATACTGAAAATTTTGTCAAAGGTGTAATTAATTTAAGGGGAAAAATTGTGCCGGTAATTGACCTTAGAATTAAATTTCTTATGCCTGAAATTCAATATGATGAAAAAACGAGTATAGTTATCGTAAAAATTAAAAATGAATCTAAAGTTAGCTATATTGGTTTAATTGTAGATTTAGTTTTAGAAGTAGTAAATGTCTTAGACTCGCAAATTGAAAATACTCCTTCTTTTGGAAGTGATATAAAAACTAAATATTTTCTTGGAATGGCAAAAATTGATAATCAAGTAATTACACTTTTGGATATTGAAGAATTATTATACGAAAAATTTGTGAAAGAATAAAGAGAGAATTGATATCCTTCAAAGTTGATTTGTAAAAGTCATTTAATTACAGTGATTTAGTTTACTCTTTTAGACAAACAGTGTTGTTTTTAGGAGGGATTTTTATGGAATGCAAGCCATTTTGCTTGCCTCTTTGCTTGTTGTTGCAAGCAGGTGTGCCTACGCGAGTATGCTCAAGCTACAGTGATAGGTATTTTAATATCTTGTTAGAGTAAATTTTAGAAACAATGGAGAAAAGAAAAATGAAAAATAATTCTCTTGGAAAAAAAATATCAAAAGATGATAAAATAGTAATTTTAAAAAATGCAATACCATCATTTTTGATTATTACTATATTTGCGATCATTTTTGCAATTACCATTTTGCATATTTATAATAGAGCCGAAATACAATCTAATATGGATGTTGAACAACACATAGTTGAAATGCCTGTAATGGGTATAATACAAGACATTAGAGATATATCTTTAGATGTAATTATTCTTGCAAATCAGAAACATATAGAAGATTTGTGGAAAGAGGACAAAACAGTAGATCAAAATATCCTTCATGAACTTTCAGAAAATTTCTTAGCAATTTCCAAATTAAAAAAACAATATGATCAGGTACGCTTAATTGATGAAAATGGATTAGAGACAATAAGGATAAATTACAATAATGGCTCACCGTATATAGTTTCAAAAGAGAATTTACAAAATAAAAAAGGGAGGTATTATTTTGATGATGTCTTTAATTTGCAGAAAAATGAGATTTTTGTTTCTCCTCTCGATTTGAATATCGAACATGGAAAAGTTGAGAAACCATTAAAACCGATGATTCGAGTTGGGACACCCATCTTTAATAAAAGTGGAAAAAAAAGCGGGATAGTTCTCCTAAACTATTTTGGGGCTGATTTGATAGATCATTGTAAAAATTACTTTAATACGTCAAAAAAAGATAACATAATGCTTCTTAACTCAGATGGATATTGGCTTTGTGGAGTAAATCCCGATAACGAATGGGGGTTTATGTTCAAAGAAAAGAAGGATAGAACATTCGGAAATAAATTTCCCAAAGCTTGGGAAAAGATTAATTCTCAAAGATCTGGACAATTTGAAAACCAAGCAGGGCTCTTTACTTTTGAAACTATTTTTCCGCTTGCTGAAGGTCAGATATTGTCAACAGGAACCGATGAAGCATTTTCGGCAAGCCAATCTAAACTAAATTCAAAAGACTATTATTGGAAAATTGTTTCATTATTACCAACAAATTATTTTAAACATAATAGCAATAAACGGCTATTAACTACGATATATTCACTAATTGCCCTATCTGGCTTATTTCTATACATTTCAATATTATTTTCAATTAATCGATTTTATAGAAGAATATCAGAAGATAAAATAAGGAAAAGCGAAGAGGAACTTCGTTTGCTCACTAAAACGATGAAAGACGTGATAATAAGCATTTCTTTAAAAGGTGAGCTTTTATATGTGAGTCCTTCAATAGAACAATTTGGAGGATATCGGGCAGAAGAAGAAATCGGAAATCATTTTTCAAAATATTTTTCAAAGAAAAAAGAGTTACAAAGAGCATTAAAATTAATTTCCGAAGTAGTATCAACTCATGAAGGTGGAATTTTTGAGTTTATGTTTAAGCCAAAAAACAAAAATCCTTTTTGGGTTGAGCATACTTATATGCCAATAATTAAAGCGAATAAAGTATCGGCAATACAAATGACTTTACGTGACATTACCAAACGAAAGAAAGAAGAGGAAATATTGCATCTTAGCAATCGAGTTTTGGAAATAACATTTGATCACATTTCCGTTATTGGAAAAGACTATAAATATAAATATGTAAATACAGCTTATATTAAAGCTCATGGTTTATCTAAAAATCAGATAATAGGAAATTCAGTGTCCGATCTGTTAGGAAATGATTTATTTAATGATTTTATAAAGCCAAAATTAGACAGATGTTTTTCTGGTGAAGATATTTTCTTTTCTGCTTGGTTTGATTTTAAAATCTCCCATAAAAAATATATGGCTGTTTCATATTTGCCACTAATATCTTCGGACGGTAAAATTGATAGTTTAACCGTAATTTCACGAGATATTACCAAACGCAAGTTAACAGAAAAGAAATTAAGAGAAGCCAAGCAACAGTTTGATTTAGCTTTGGAAGGTGCGAATGCCGGCTCATGGTCGTGGAATATCAAAACCGGTGAAGATTTAATGGACGAGCGTTGGTGTGGAATACTTGGATATAGGCATGATGAGATAGAGCAGGTTGTTGATACTTGGGAAAGATTGATTCATCCCGATGATAAAGAGAGAGTTATGAATGTGAGGGAGAAAAATTTGAAAGACGACCGTTTTGAATACAAACAAGAATATAGGATGAAATGTAAAAATGGTGAATGGAAATGGATATTAGCTTTAGGGAAGGTTGTAGAAAGAGACGCAGATGGTAATCCTATTAAAAAGACCGGAATAATTATTGATATTAATCAACGCAAGTTAGCAGAAGAAGAGAATGTAAAACTTTCCACAGCAATAAAACAGAGTTCATCTATAATTGTAGTGACAGATACAAACGGTAATATCGAATATGTAAATCCCCGATTTATAGAGCTGACAGGCTATACAATCGAAGAAGTTTTAGGTCAGAATCCGAGAATTCTTAAATCCAGTAATGAGCCAAATGAGATATATAAAGAATTATGGGAAACAATTTCTTCCGGTAAAGAATGGCGAGGAGAGTTTCATAATAAAAAGAAAAATGGAAAATTGTTTTGGGAATTTGCTTCCATTTCTCCTCTCTTTAATAAGCAAGGCAAGATAATAAATTATATCAAGGTTGCAGAGGATGTTAGCTTAAAGAAAAAAACTGATTTAGAGCTGACAAAAATGGAAAGATTAAGAAGTATCGGAACGCTTGCAGGTGGAATAGCTCACGATTTTAATAATATTCTATCTGGAATTTATGGTTATGTTTCACTTGCATTAGTAAAAATGGACAAAAATCATCCGAGTTATCATTATCTTGCTGAGACTGAAAAATCAATAAATAGGGTAACTCAACTTACACGACAACTTCTTACATTCTCCAAAGGGGGATCTCCCATAAAAAAAGATGTTAATTTAAGAAAAGTTATTGAAGAAACTGTCATTTTTGATCTATCAGGGAGTAATGTAAAACCTGTTTTTAATTTTGCTGAAAATATTATGTATGCAAATGTTGATAAAAGCCAGATTCATCAGGTTTTTTCCAATTTGACAATAAATGCAAATCAAGCATCTCCGAATGGAGGTCATTTATATATTTCAGTTGCTAATTGTTTCGTTGGTGATGGCGAGATATTAGATCTTAAATCAGGTGAGTACTTAAAAATAACAGTTCAAGATGAAGGGATCGGAATCCCACAAAAGAATATTGATAAAATTTTTGATCCATATTTTACAACAAAAGCGACTGGGAGCGGTCTCGGTTTAGCGACAACTTATTCAATAATTAAAAAGCATAAAGGTCATTTAGAAATTGAGTCAAAACTTGGAAAAGGTACAAAATTCACTATCTATTTACCGGCATCAAAAAATGAAGTAATTAAAAAAGAACAAAAATCAGAAATTATAATTTCAAAGAAACATCATTCTGCAAAAATTCTCATAATGGATGATGAGGAAGCAATTCGGAAAATGTCATCTCAGATGATTAAAGTCTTGGGTTACGAAGCGGATTCAGCATCAGATGGAAAGCAAGCAATAATGAAATATGAAGAAGCTCTTAAGCAAAATAAACCTTTTGATATTATTCTTATGGATTTGACCATTCCGGGAGGAATGGGGGGGAAGGAAGCAGTAAAAAAGATATTGGAGATTAATAAAAAAGCTAAAGTAATCGTTTCCAGTGGCTATGCAAGTGGACCAGTTATGTCTGATTATAAAGCTATAGGGTTTATAGATATGATTGCAAAACCATATACAATCGCAAATTTAAAAGAAGTTATTAATAGAGTTTTAAATGGTGATTTAGGTTAAAATAATTGGACCCACAACAAAAAGAAATTCTTCTTTTTTTATTACTTTGTAACCAAGATGGTTACTTCCCTATTTTTAACGGACGCAGTAAGATGAAAAAATGGCTCACATTAAAATCAAATAATCTGGAAATTAGAATTATTTCATTTCATCAAGCATTTTATTTAGGTCATTTGTATCATATAAATATGATTGACTGCAAAAATGGCATTGAGCTGTAACATTACCATCAGTTTCAATGATATCTTGAATTTCTTTTTTGCCAAGAGTTTTGATACCTATTCGGAAATTTTCTTTAGAACAATCACAATGAAAATTAGCATTAATAGTTTCAAAGATTTCAATTTCAAATTCCTTCATAATAAATTTATTTATCAAAGTTTCTATACTATATCCCATATCCATTAAATCGGTTAAATTAGGGAATTTATTTAGTGAAGTTTCTAATTTTACAATATCTTCTTCTGGCGTATTTGGCATCAATTGAATTAGAAAACCACCAGCTTGTTTAACGGAACCATCTTTTTCAATTAAAACTCCTAAACCAATTGCAGTAGGAATTTGTTCAGATTTTAAATAATAATATGCCAAATCCTCAGCAATTTCACCTGAGACTAATTCAATCGTTCCACTATAAGGTTTTTTCAATCCAAGATCTTTCATTATTGTAAGTGTGCCATTTCCGATTGCATTTTTGACATCAATTGTTTTTGAGTCCGGATTACGAGGTAATTCTATTTCCGGATGATAAACATATCCTTTAATTTGACCGTTCATTCGTGCGGAAACAATAGCACCTTCAGCTGGTCCATCACCTCTAATTTTTATGGTCACTTCGTCACGGACGTCTTTTAACCCCATTCCCAACATTAATCCTGCTGATAATAATCTACCAAGAATTACGGTATTTGTTATTGATAAATTGTGCAATTTAACTGCTTCCTTTACAGTATCAGTAGCATCGACTGCAAAAAAACGAATGTTTTTATTTTTTGTTGTTCCTCGTAAAACTCTGTCTGACATTTTTTCCTCTTTCTATTATTATAAATTTTTTGGATTATTTTTT
>JAOZMQ010000211.1 GCA_029934195.1 Candidatus Cloacimonadota bacterium
TCTAATTGAATTAATTCAAAATCTCCAACTCCATAAGGTATTCTTTTTATTTTTTTCATTGTTTATCCTTTAAATTATCATACCATTTCTTTTTTCTTCTGTAAAAGTGCAACTAAATTCATTTTAGCACCTTCAAAATTTGGATCAATTTTCAAAGCTTTTTTGAAATATAACTCAGCATTTTTTAAATCTCCTACTTGAAATAAAACAACTCCGCTATTATTAAAAGCATCAGCGGAGAAAGGATTTATTTTAATGGCTTCTTGAAATGAGTGAAAGGCTAAATCAATTTCACCTTTTGCAAAATGAATTTCACCGAGTCCAATCATACTTCTCAAATTATTTTTATCTTGTACGATTATATCAGTAAAAATTTCTGAAGCGTCAATAAAATTCTCTTTTTCCATTAAGTCATCTAAAAGCAATAGATTTTTATCAATTTTGGATAATTGATTATTCTTAGATAAAAATTCAATCTTAGATTCTAAATCAAGCTTTTCTTCATGAAATCTAATTCTAATCTTCGTTGCAAAATCATTTGGATAAAAATCTAAAACTTTTTGTAAAAAAATCACATCATTTGAACGAGAATATTTTTCTAACAATAACTCCCTATATTTTACATCATCTCTTCTGAAAACTGGAATTGAGCGATATTTCCTCTTTCCAACAATAACTTGAAAATCTTTGGATAATTTATATGGAATATTTATTTCATCTGATAGCGTTTGCATATTCCATTTATCAATTTTGTTATATATTCCTGTATAAAAAACAATCCATTCTGGTGGATTTTCCTTCATTGAATTAAATAAAAGTTGAATATCATTTGCTATATTATGTGCTGAATATGGATAAATATGGAAAAAAGAATGGTTGCTACATTCTCGATCAGCATACAGATAAACTGATGGGAAATTACCCCAAACAAGAATTTTTTCGCTTTCATTAGAATTTACCTTTATGTACTTTCCAACATTTTTCGCCATTGAAAAATATTTGGAATGCTTCAAATTATAATCTGCAAGTTGCGATCTTCTTTCTTGTTTATACTCAATCAAAATTTTCTTGATAATATCAGATACTGTAATAATTAAAATAAATAGAAGTGTTGTTTTTGAGAGATTCCATCCATCTTGTTGAATAAATATTGTATATAAAGATTTCCCTGCCAAAATTGAAATTGGAATCCAAATAGGATTTAATTTTACAATTAAAGTGCTTTTTTGAATATAAGCAAAAGAAAAGAAAACAGGTAACATTAAAATCATTAAAAAAACTAAGGAATCAAATTTTAGAAACAAACTCAAGATTTGCACAACAGCAAGAATAATGATGATAGACCATTCGACAACAATGACTTTAACTTGTAACTTATACCCACTCCAAAAATCTGTTTTTGATCTTTTCAAAACAGATTCAACATAATTACAACTCATCTCAGATTTCGATTTACCAAAAATTAAATTATGGAAATTTAAAAATTTCAACTTTGATTCTAACATTGTAAATACATTGCTAAATATCCTATAAATATACCATTTTCGATTGATATTTGTCCTTAAAAAAAGTAAAGGTAGAAACAATAAAAAAGAACATCCCAAAAGATAGTAGCCTAAAGAAAACAATATGTTTTTTGTAAAAAAAGTTACAATTAACAAAATAGGTGCAATGATAAAACCAAAAACTTTAACATTTATTGATAGTGAAACAAAAAAACCAGAGATAAAAAAGTAAAAAGAATTACCACTTATATAGCTTAAATACGCAAAAATATAAGCCAACATTATTGGTAATAAAATCATAGATTCTCCATAAGTAAGAGAAAATCTATTTTTAGGATATGAAACAGCCATTAGGAAAATGATTGCTGATAATGTTGATTGAATTTCATTTTGTTCAATAATATTGACGAAAAAATAAACAGAAATTGCTGTTAAAAAATACCAAATTATTTTGAATATTAGTATTCCTTGAACATCCTTTTTTCTTATTAAACTTGTAAAAATTGCAGAAATCCATTCAATTCCAAAATAGGAACTATTCCCCCAATAATTAATATGTTGTTTCAGCCCTCTTTTTCTAAAAATTGCATAATAATACCATTTCCCATCATCACAATAAAGAGGTTTAAAATACATTGGTGTAAGTAATATAATGCTTACGATAGAGATAATCAAAATAGAGATCAGCATTTTTCTCCAATTAGATATTTTAGAAATCTATAAAATAGATTCATATTTTTGTTTAAGCCATTTTGCAATTTCAATTGGGTCGTGATATTCCATAACAAATTCTCTACTAATTTTTCCTTGAATTCTAATTTGTTCAGGGTTATCTAAAAAAAACTCAATCTTAGCTGTAAGATCAAAAAGATTAGCATTGATTATTGGCAAATCATTTGCAAAATTAACCGGAACATTTTTTAAATCTGATTCCCGAATGTAAGCAATTACAGGTTTCTCCAGAGCCATTAATTCTACTGCTACTCCTCCATACCAGCCAATATTCAATTGATCTATAAATAAATCAATCTGTTTATATTTGTGTATTACTTCGTGATATGGAATATTTTCTAATAGCACAAATTCAAAATCATTCCTACGTTCTTTTAGATTCTTTATTGCTTGAAGAACATGCTTTGTTCCTTTAATTTCACGATTCTTAGGAGCATGACCTATTACAATTTTTTTATTTTTCTTTTTTTTACTTACCGGTATCCATTCGCGATAATCAACTTTCATGTACGGTCTAAAATAACCCTGAGGGATATTTTCCCTTAGATCCGGATTGTGATAAAAAACTAAATCACAAAGTTCATCATATCTTCTAATTTTTCTTTTTTTTACTAAATTCCAGTTCCGTGGATCATAAAAATATTTTTTTGGAATTGGACAATTTTTACAAGCGTTAATTTTCATTTTTTTACACTCTGGAGCTAATCGAATTTCACATCCTTGATATGTTATAACGATTTTTTTCCCTTTTCTTTTTAAGTATTTTAAATCATCCCAAATCAAATTCAGATAAGGAATTCCAAGAAAAGTTTCACCATCGGTAAGGCTAATAATATCATATTTCATTATTTCTTTTCTGATTTTTTGAAATTGATACTTAATTAATTTAATTCTTGAAAAAATTGTCTCCTGCGAGTCAGAAACAAAACTGATATTAGATTTTATATCAAAATTATTGCTTCCCATTTTCTTCTTAAAAAACAATAGTGCATGACTATCCAAGCCAATTTTAGCTTCATATTTAGCAGAACTGACAGCTAAACCTGCAGTATCTTTTGGACCATGTAAGATTTTCATAGCTTATTTATTTTTAAAATACTTAACATACCAATCAATAGTTTTTTTCAATCCAATATCAAAGCTTGTATTGCATTCATAGCCAAGTGAAGCCAATTTTTCAGTTGAAACCTGAAAAACTTTAATATCGCCGGCTCGCCAATCTTTGTAGATAATTTCTAAGTCTTCTTTTCCCATTATTTTTAGAATTTTTTCAGCTAATTGTTGAATTGTGATTTTGATTCCGGACGCAGAATTATATGCTTGCCCATCACTTCTTTCTGAATTTGCAATAGTAAAATTTGATTCAACATCATCTTTAACATAAGTAAATGAACGAAGTTGAGTACCATCTCCAAAAATAGTTAAAGGTTTATTTTCAAAAGCTCTTTTGATAAAAATTGGAATAACCCCACCAACATCGGATGATTCTTGTCGTGAGCCATAAACGTGAAAATAACGAATGATTGAAATATTTATATCGTAATAATCTCTGAAAGCGTTTGAATATCTTTCTCCACAAAGTTTGCTTACTCCATAAAATGACACTGGATTGTATGGATGTTTTTCATCTTGCGGAAAATATAGAGCTTCGCCATAAACTGAACCTGTTGAAGCATGAACGACTTTTTTAACTCCGGATAGTCTCGAAGCTTCATAAACATTGAATGTTCCGTAAGCATTTACGATTAAATCAAGTTTAGGGTCAACTCTACAAACAGTACATTTTGATGCAGCATTATGAAAAACGACCTCAATATCCTTGAAAGCATCTTTTATAGAATCTAAATCAGCGACATCAGCTTTGACAAGTTTGAAGTTTGGATTTCCCATAAATTCATTAATATTTTCCATTTTACCGGCAACAAAATTATCAAGACAGGTTACTTTTATATTTTGGTTTAAAAGTTCTTCACAAATATGACTACCAATAAAACCAGCTCCACCAGTTACTAAAGCTGAATTATAATTTAATTTTACCATTTTTTCCTCCAAAATTACTTAAATGTTATTTTCTTCATCCAGGGTGTTAATTCGACAAAATCTCCTTCTTTTGTAAAGAATTCTTTTTTATTGAAGTAAGCCCATAAAGTACAATCTTCACAGGGTTTATATGAAAATTTTTCATTATCAATCAAAGAATTCCTTAACAATTGAAACTTCTTGTTTGTCCAGATTTTTCCAATATCTTCATCTATTATTGAACCAAAACTAATTTCTTTCATTTTTATTGCAGATAAATATCCAACACTTCGGCAACAGACACCAACTTCTCCATCCGGCATAAAATACATTTCATTCCAAGCTGAAATACAAGGCTTTCTTTGTAAATGATTAATTTCCTCTATTGGAAGATAATATTTGGAATTCTCATTTTTCTTCATATAATCACTCAAAACGTAAATCGTAACTTCATCAGCACCATTATCTTTCCAGAATTTTATAAACTCTTCAATTTCACTTTCTGTAAGAATATCTCTAATTGTAGAAATTCTAATTTTTGCACGACTTAAATATTTTCCCCTTAAAGAGATAAGTTTTTTTACATTATTAACAATTTCTTGATACGAGAAAATATCAGTATCTGAAATTTTTGAATGAGTAGATTCCGAAATTCCATTAATGCTAATTTGCCAATCGTCAACATTTGATTGTAACAATTTAGTAATTTTCTCTTCACTCATTAGAGTTCCATTTGTTGAAATATGCATATGTTTTACGCCTAATTTCGCAGCATATTCAGCAAATAAATCTAATTTTGGGTGAATAAACGGTTCATCAATATTTCCAAATCTTACATTAATATTCCATTTTGCAGCATATCTCGCAATTTTTTTGAAAGCAAATAATGTCATAAATTGAGCATTTGAAAAATAATCAGTGTTATGTAATTTTTTTATTTTTTTTGAATGATAAGGACACATAACACAAGCAATATCACATTTATTTGAGATCGATAATTGAAACGTTTTGGGTGCAGGAAAAACTTCATTTACATAATCTACAAAAAGATGTTTTAGAAAAGATTTTGATAGAATAAAAGAATTAGACTTTTTATTTGATTGTTCATCCTCACAACTGTCATCAATATTGATTTTAAGATATATCTGCTCCATCTTTTTAATGAAATTTGAAGGTAAAAAAGTATCAATTTTATAGTATAAATATTTAGCAAAATTAAGAAATCTCTTTTTGTCAGAAGCTATTTTATTTTTTTTGTAATACCGAAAAATTTCTTGAGAATTTCCTGAAATAATTACCGGCATGTTTTGTTTAGTAATCCATTTTTTTTGAGAATTTAATTCAGCTTTCCAGATTGTAATTTCTGAATTTTGATTCTCTGAGATATTTTTTAAATCTTCCTCTCCAATTGCTATTGGTGTTTGAATTAGAATGATTTTTTTCTCTTTAATATTTTTTAAGTTTTTTAATTTCAAGATTTTT
>JAOZMQ010000212.1 GCA_029934195.1 Candidatus Cloacimonadota bacterium
CTGCCTTACAAGCAGGTGGTCGGGGGTTCAAGTCCCTCAACGCCCACCATTTTATATCTTTAGCCGTTAACAATTTTTGTTGATGGCTTTTTTTTGCGGAATTTTCTGAATCAATTCTTGTTTCCAAATATGCTCAATTTTAGTTATACTCAATGTAGAGTAGTTTCCATTTAAAAACGTTCCCGTTTTATTCCTGACGAGAGTTCAAAAATTCGGTTTTTGCTGGGACTTTCGGGCTTTTTTGGCGACACTGGTTTTTTGTTCTCGCTTCACATTCATTTCCATTCACTGCGAAGCAAGTTCAAAAAACAGAGAACCATACTGATTCTTCTTTGTGAAATCTCTTCTTTCTCTGCGTAAGTCAAGCATCCTGTTTGAAGATATTAACAATCAGGCTGATTGTTCTACAAATATTAATAAAGCAAAGTTCTCCATTTTTTGTATTGATATATCAATAGATTATATTGACACATAAACTACTTTTTAAATGAGTGATTTATAATAAAAATTCAAAGAGGATAAAATGAATTTTCAAGACATAATTATCAAATTGCAAACTTATTGGGCAAATAATGGTTGTAGTATTTTACAACCCTATGATGTGGAAATGGGTGCTGGAACTTTTCATCCTGCTACTTTTTTTGGTGCTCTTGGTAGTAAACCTATTTCAATTACGTATGCACAACCATGTCGCCGTCCAAAAGATGGAAGATATGGAGAAAATCCTAATAGATTACAACATTATTATCAGTTTCAAGTTATTATCAAACCTACTCCGGATGACATTCAGGATCTTTATTTGAAAAGTCTTCAAGAAATTGGTATAGAAATTAATAAACATGATATTCGTTTTGTAGAAGATGATTGGGAATCTCCTACTCTCGGTGCTTGGGGACGTGGTTGGGAAGTATGGTTAGACGGAATGGAAATCTCTCAATTTACATATTTTCAACAAGTAGGTGGGCTGGAAACCTTTCCGGTAAGTGTTGAATTAACCTATGGACTTGAACGCCTTGCAATGTATATTCAAGATGTAAATGATTTTAAAGATTTGCAATGGAACGATAATACAAAATATGGAGAAATCTTTTTTCATAAAGAAGTAGAATTTAGTTCTTTTAATTTTGAAATCGCTGATGTGAAATTCCTTTTCAATGCTTTTGAAGAATATGAGAAACAAGCAAAGATGTTGATCACTAAAAAACTAACATTTCCAGCTTATGACTATCTTTTAAAATGTTCTCATTATTTCAATTTACTTGATGCTCGCGGAGTTATAAGTGTAACAGAAAGAGCTTCTTATATTGGAAGAATTCGCACAATGGCAAAAAATTGTGCAGAGTTATATTTAGAAAATTACGAGCATTGAGATGGTAGCTTTATGTTTACTTTGACATACTTATAAAATTTTTTAAACAGAATTTTTTCTTTTTATCCACCTTTCAAAGGTTAAAAATTGACTATTTGGAAGGTGGATTTTTTGTTTTTGTAAAGATTATCCAAGAACTTCTTCTAATACTTTTTGTAATTTCTCTATTTTATAAGGTTTTCCAATAATTCCTTTAAATCCATATTCAGCATAATTACTTAAGACAGTTCCTGAAGAATATCCACTGGATACAATTACTTTTGCTTCTTTGTCAATTTTAAGAATTTCTTTAACTGCTTCTTTTCCACCCATTCCTCCGGGGATTGTTAAATCCATAATTATAGCATTAAATCTTTCTGGCGAATTTAAGCTTTTGGTATATATTTCTATAGCTTCTTTTCCATCATAACATTTTTCAGATGTGTATCCAAGTGTTTCTAAGAGAAGAGAACAAATATCACAAACCATATCTTCATCATCCATAATTAAAATTCTTGCAGAATCATGGATTTTAATTTCTCCATCTGTTTGATTAATTAATTTAGTTTCTAATTCTGATGCTGGCAGATAAAGAGTAAAAGTTGTGCCTTTTCCTAATTCGGATTCAACAGAAATTAAACCATTATGTTTCTTCATAATTGAGAAAACAGTTGCCATTCCAAGTCCATGACCGGTATGTTTTGTTGTAAAATATGGATCAAAAATACGATTAAGATTTTTAGAATCAATACCAATTCCTTCATCTTTTACTGTAACTTTGATATACTTTCCAGCTCTCAAACCAATTACTTCTTTTTCTAAAATATTAACATTCTCAAGATTTATTCTTAGAAAGCCACCGTTTGGAGTTGCTTGATTAGCATTTATTGTAAGATTAGAGAAAACTTGTTGCATTTGTCCTTTATCAACTTCAGCCAACCATAAATTATCTGACTGGGTAAATATTGCTTTCAAATTACTTCCTGAAAGATCAAATTTAACAACTTTCTTAATTAGTTCATCAATACTAACATCTTCAAAAATAGGATTTCCACCTTTGGAAAAAGTAAGCAATTGTTTTGTCAAATTTGTCGCCCTATTCATTGATTTTTCCGCACTTTCGAGATATTTTATGCATTGATGGTCTTTTGTTAGTTTCATTCTTGCAATTGAAATATTGCCGTATAATCCAGTAAGAATATTGTTGAAATCGTGGGCAATTCCACCTGCAAGAGTTCCGACACTTTGTAGTTTATCCATTTTTTGTAGTTCTTCTTCTGTTTTTTTACGATTTGTTATATCGAGTAAACTAAACTGCAATATTTTTTTATTATTTAGTTGAATTCTCATTAAGTGAACTTCGGCATCCCAAATTTCACCATTAGGTCGTTTGTGTCTCCATTCAAAAAAAGAAGAACCATTTTCCATAGCTTCCTCTATTTTTTCCAAAGCCAAAACTGATGATTTTTCGCCATTATATTGAATCTCGTCTGAAACATCAAGAGGTGTTTTCCCGAGAAAATCATCTTTACTATCAAAGCCATAAATCTTAAGAGCAGCATTATTCCCATCAATAAATTTGTATGTTTCAGTATCCATTATAATCAATGGAATATGGGAGTCATAAAAAAGAGCTTTATTGTAGATTTCGCTTTCTTTAAGTTCTTGTTCTGCTTTTTTTAGTTCAGTTAATTCTATTGAAAAAGCAAATAAGACTTTTTCACCGAAGTAATATCCGCGTGAGACTCTTACAATTTTTGGAAATATTTCGCCATTTTTCCTTTTTCCCCAATATTCAAATTGCTGGGGTTTTCCATTATATGCTTTATGAATAAGATTATTAATTAAAACAAGATTATTTTTATTCGGAGCTGAAAGAAATTCAACTGATTGTCCAATTACTTCTTCTCTTGAATATCCATACATCTCAAGAGCACCTTGGCTAAGTTCTAAAAACATTCCTTCCTCGTCTTGAATATAAATGGAAGCTAATGGATTGTTAAATAACGCTTTAAATGTTTTTTCACTGTCTTTCAATATCTTTCTTTCTTTTTCATTTTTAGTGATATCTCTAGAGATTAATATCATAGATTCCGGTAAGCCGTTTTTATCAAAAATAAAATTTACTTTACTTTCTAAATGATGATAATTATTTCCTTTATCTTTAAATCTAAAATCAATGGTTGGAATTTCTTGCTTAGGATTATTAAGAACTCTTACTAATAATTCTTGTAGTTTTTTAGCATCATCTTTATGCATAAAATTAAATCCTAATTTCCCATATAATTCTTCTTGCGAATATCCGAGAATACTGTGAGAAGGACTTGCATAAATAATCTTTCCAGATAAATCTATTTTACTAATAAAATCAGAAGTTCCTTCAGTTATTAATCTATAATTTCTTTCATTATCAATTAATTTTTTTTGCATTGAATATTCTTCGGTTACATCTCTAAAGACTAAAACTACTCCAGAAATATTTCCTTCATAATCTTTAATTGGGGCAGCAGAATCAGCAATTTGGTACTTACTATTATTTTTTGAAATTAAAACAGTATGATTTGCGAGCCCAATAATTTTTCCAGATTCAAGAACTTTACTGACAGGATTATTAACAGGTTTGTTTGTTTCAGAATTTACTATTTTGAAGACTTCTTCAAGAGATTTCCCTTTTGCATCAAAAGTTTTCCAGCCTGTAAGTTTCTCTGCAACATTATTTAGCAAGACAATTTTTCCTTCTTTATCTGTTGTGATAACTCCATCACCAATTGATCGAATTGTTACCAATAATCTGTTTTTTTCATTGATAAGATTTTGCTCTGCGGTTATTTTATTTTGAAGCATTTTATTCGCATTTTCAGCCATTGTGTCAAGTTCAGAAAATCGGATATTGTCGCGAATGATTGGCTCATCAAAAGAAGCCATTTTTTGAAAGAAGGAAATAAATAGCTCAAAATCATTTTGGATTCTTTTATTTAAAACTTTTAACAATAATAGAATTAAGATTGCTATAACAAATGACAATGTCAAAATAGATAATACTTCTTTAATTATCGTAGATTTCAACTTGATTCTCATTTTAGATACTTCGGTTTCAACATCATCAAGATAAAATCCAGCTCCGACAATAAACTCTTTATTTGATGTTAATTTAAAAAAACTAATTTTTGATACCTGCTCTAATTGATCAAATTTTTTATAGGAATACTTAACAAAACATTCTCCATCTTTACGTAATCCTTTCAGGTATTCTTTTCTAAATTGTTTACCGTCAGCATCTTTATATTCATCAGAAAGATAACTCCCAACTAAATCTGGACGATTAGCATTAACAATCAGTTTTGCAAACTTATTCCCGCCATTAATATCAATTAAATCCGAAATAAAAATATAACCACGATTATATTTTCCAAATCGAAAATCTGATAAATGCTCCCTTAGAAAATTCTGTAAATTTGAATGAATATCATCAATATACAAGCTGGTTCCTATGATACAATCCAAATTGTCCATTTTTTTTACAAAAGATATTTTTTTTTGATGATCATTTTCAGTTTTAGGTTTTGTCCAATAATATGAGCAAAATCCTTCACCTTTTTTTCGTGCAATATCAATAAGCTCTTTCAAGACAAATTTTCCTTCTTGATCTTGAAAACTTATCAAATTTAAACCTTCCATTTTCAGTTTATCAGTAAAAAAAAGTTCTTTGCCATTTAAATCAGTTATAAAATAACTCCCATTTTCGTTCATAAATCGAATTGGGCGAAGAGTCTCAATTATAATTTTTTTTATCTCTTCATTAGTTTTATAATTTTTAGTTTGCGTGTAAATACTTTCTGCAATTAAACAAGCTTCATTTATTTTTGATTTTGCAATGTGTTTTGCAAATTCTTCATTTCTGCTTCTTTCATTATTAATCTGATTCACAACCATTTCAACTTGACTTTTTAGTGTTTCTTTTT
The DNA here is from genome assembly GCA_029934195.1 of Candidatus Cloacimonadota bacterium. Classification (GTDB taxonomy): domain Bacteria; phylum Cloacimonadota; class Cloacimonadia; order Cloacimonadales; family JAOZMQ01; genus JAOZMQ01. The sequence goes on from JAOZMQ010000212.1 coordinate 5,311, forward strand.
GTTCTCGAATGTAATCACTTTTTATTGTCTTTGTTGAATTTATAAAGTGTTGGTATTGGAAATAAATATTGACTAACATTAAAATTATTGTAAAAAATCCAAATAAACTGAGACTCCATATTTTAATTAGTTTAATAAGTTTTTTCTTTTTTTTCATATTTATATTCCTGTGTTGTAAGTAATTATTATAAAAAGATATTTACAATTTACGTATTGATTATTAATTTTATCTGTGTTATGAAAATCTCTAACATACAATTATAGATTTCTAAATAGTACTTGTACGAAAACTAACTTTTTCTGAGCTTTCTTTTTTTTGTCGCTACTCTGTAGCTTGAATCTCTTTTTTTTTACCCACGCTAACGCATTGGGTTACAAAGATATCGCTTCTATTAAGCTGAAAAATAAATAATT
>JAOZMQ010000213.1:0-3497 GCA_029934195.1 Candidatus Cloacimonadota bacterium
ATGCGTTAGCGTTGGGTAAAGATAAAAAGAGAAGTAAGCTACAGAGTAGCGACATAAAAGAGTTTTCGTAAAAGTTACTTTTTGTTTAAGTAGTAAATATAAACAAAGGAGAAAATTGTTGAAAGATTTTCTCCTTACAAACTGAAATTATTAATGGAGGATACCTATGAAAAAATTTAGCTTAATTCTTGGAATAATGTTAATCTTAGGTTCTTTTTCTTTATTTGCTACAAGAAGAAATATTGAGATTGAACAAACAAATTTACAAGAACAATATTCAAAATCAGATTATGTTCAATTGTACAAAAATTATCATTCAAGAGCGGATTCACTTCACGGATTTGATGTTACAAATTATGATATTACAATTTCAATTGATGACGAAAATCATTTTATTGAAGGAAGTGTTATTGCCAATGTAACTGCTGAAGAAACTCTAAATTTTATTGATTTTGAGTTAGAATCTCTTGATGTCAATTCTGTCCTTTTCAATGGTTCACCAACAACATATACTCACGAAAACGGTATTATTCATATTGAAATTGGAACTGTTCTTCCAAATGAAGAATTTACGATAACAGTCGATTATTCAGGCAATCCAATCATTTCTCCAACTTATTATGGAACAGGAATGTTTTTCATTGCAGGTGGTATTTTTACAATTTCCGATCCTAATGGAAGTCGCTATTGGTGGCCCTGTTATGATCATCCGTGGGATAAAGCAGAAGTTGATCTTCATATCACTTGCCGAGAAGATTGGACAGCTGCTTGTAATGGAATCAGAACTTCAATTGTTGATAATGGAGATGGAACCAAAACTCATCATTGGGATGGAGAAAATCCAATGGCAACATATTTAGTCTCGATTGTGGCGAGAATTTTTACAGAGCTAAACGACTCATATGAAGAGATTCCCATTCAAAATTTTGTATCTCCAAGTCAGGTTACAAACGCAACAGAAGACTTTATAAATCTTCCTTTTATGATGGAAGTTTATTCTAATCTTTATGGAGATTATCCTTTTGAGAAATATGGAAATGCTGTTACAAGTTTTGCAACTTACGGCGCAATGGAACACCAAACGATGACGACTCTTTCCAGTAGCATGATTACCGGAAATCACGGAGATGAAACAATTATTGCTCATGAACTTTCTCATCAATGGTTTGGAGATTGTCTTACTGCTCTTACTTGGAAAGATATTTGGTTGTCAGAGGGTTTTGCTACTTATTCAGAAGCTTTATATACGGAGGAATGGCAAGGTTATGAAGCAATGATTGCTTATGTTTATTCTTCATTTCATTCTTATTATAAAAATTGGGCTGGTAGCAATACTTACACTACTTATGCTCCTGCCGATAATGCTATTTTTACTCCGGCTACTTACGAAAAACCGGCTTCGGTTCTACATATGTTGAGAATGATTGTTGGTGATGAAACATTCTTTGAAATCCTTCAAACATATTTTGAAACCTATAAAAACTCAAACGTTGTAAGTGAAGAGTTTATAGAAGTTTGTGAGCAGATTAGCGGTTTGGATTTATCGCAATTTTTCTTACAATGGATATATCAACCCGGACTTCCAAATTCAGAAACTGCTATTTTTATCAGTGAAGATTCTCAAAATCCGCAAGCATTAATTCTTAGTAAAACCGGCTCAAATTGTGAGACCGATTTTTATCTTAATTTTCCGGTTAGAATAACACATGAAAATGGAGATTTTGAGGATATTCTTGCAATCGGTTATCCGGATGATTATCATAGTACAATTGTTTCCATTAATGATAATGAATACTCTTCAATAGAAGTTGATCCAGATAATTGGGTGCTTGCACGTTGGCAGACAAAAATTATTCCAGAAATTTCCTTATCTTTTTCAAGTGATGGAAAAATCACTTTGGTTTGGAACGAATTCCTTGAAAGTGCTGATCTTGATGGTTATAATGTATATCGTTCGGAAACAGAAAATGGCGAGTTTGTTAAGATAAACTCAGAGCTGATTACAGAAACTTCTTTTACTGATACCGGATTGGAAAATGGTCAAACATATTATTATAAACTTGCTGCTGAAAAAGATGGTTTTATCTCAGAAAATTCTATGATTTGTAGTGCTTCACCAATGACATTTCTTTTAGATGAAGGAATTCTTATCATTGATGAAACTCAAGATGGGAATGGAGCTGTAATTGCTCCTAATGATGAAACTGTCGATGAATATTATAGAAATATTTTGAATGCCGAAGTTTCCGAATATGATATTGCAACAGAGGGAAGTCCTTCTCTTGAATTATTAAGTCATTATTCTACCGTTATTTATCACGATGACGATTTTTCAATGCACTATATAAATGATGCGATTGTTAATCTGATTAGCTATTCAATGGCTGGTGGAAATCTAATAATTTCTGGTTGGAAAACCGCTTCGGAGATCGACCAAAATTATTTAGATGTGTCCTTTAATATTGATAATTCGGAGCTTGTTTATGAATATGAATTTCAGGGAGCTGATTCTGAAAATTATTCGAATTTGTTAGTTAATCCTGATAAAACTTTGCCAAATTGGAACGGAACTCTTCCTTGGATTTCAATTTTTCCAGAATCAGAATTCTCTTTTTATACATATAATGGAATAGAAAATTCAGCTTATGAAGGAAGTTCTGTAGGAATGAAATCCTCCGGAGAAGGTAATTTTGTGTTATTAGGATTCCCATTATATTTTATGAATCAAGATAATGTTCAATCACTTGTAAATCAATTACTAAATGAGTTTGGAGAGCCTACAGAAAATAATTATCAAGTAAACAATGAAATAATTTTCTCAACAAGAAACTATCCAAATCCTTTTAATCCTCAAACTATCATAGAATATTCTATTCCAAATGATGGTTTGGTTGATATTTCTATCTATAATTTGAAAGGGCAATTAGTAAGACATTTATTGTCTGAGAAAGTAAAAGCAGGCATAAGAAAAATAAAATGGGACGGAATTGATGATTATAATAAGGATGTATCATCTGGAATATATTTCTATAAAGTAAGAAATGGTAGCTTTACTGCAACTCGGAAAATTATTCTATTGAAATAATGCAGAAGAAATTCATAATCCAACACTGATTTGTAAAAGTTCTATTTTTACAGCGAATAAATTCTTTTCTTTGGAGATTAATAGTAATAATTTCTCAAAGAAACAACAAGCATAAAATTAGTTATTTGATTTGACTAATTTTACTGATAAAAATAATTAAAATTTAAATTAAAGGAAACTATTGATAATTATAATAATTAGACTTAACAAAGGAGTATCATTATGATTCGAATTATTGATTATCTATCAAAAGACAGGATAATAATTTTTGATAAAAACAAAAGTAAAAGTGAAGCTATAAATACTTTGATTGATTTTACCGCAAGTTCAGAACAAATTTTAAATGAAGAAAAAGTCAGAAAAGAGATTTGGGATAGAGAAAAGATTTTAAGTACCGGAATTGGTGAGGGTT
>JAOZMQ010000213.1:3507-5414 GCA_029934195.1 Candidatus Cloacimonadota bacterium
CATATAAAAAGTAAATACGTAAAAGATATCGTGATTTCTATAGGATTATCAAAAGAAGGAATCCTTGATTATGAATCTTTTGATGAAAAACCGGTTCATATAATTTTTGCTGTTGCTGCCGGTGAAAATCAGCAGAAAGAATATTTACGGATTATGGCTAAAATTGTCTTGATTCTAAAAAGTAAAATAAAACGGGAAAAACTGCTCTCAGCCACCACAATTAATGAAATTTATGAAATATTTAAGGAAGTTTAATGAATCTTAATACTCTTTTTATGCTGAGTATTGTGCTTGTTATTTCTGTTATAGCACAAACTGTAACTCAAAAACTTAAACTGCCGACAGTAACCGGATATGTTCTTATCGGAGTGTTTTTTGGTAAATCTCTTCTTGGATTTTTTGATGAGACTTTTTTGATTAATGTTGATATTATCAATGATTTAGCTCTTGGTGCTATGGCTTTTACTATTGGCTCTGAATTAAAAAAATCTTTATTCAAACAGCTTGGAAAATCCATTTTCTTTATTGCTTTTTTTGAATCATTTATAGCTTTTATTTTTGTATTCGTAGCAATGTATTTATGGGAACCGGACAAATTGTATCAAGCTCTTGTTTTAGGAGCAGTTGCCTCGGCTACAGCTCCGGCTGCTACAGTTGTTGTTTTGAATCAATACAAAGCAAGAGGGGCATTAACTTCTACAATTCTCGCTGTTGTAGGTATTGATGATGCAATTGCTTTAATAATTTTTGTTTTTGCTTCGACTATTGCAAAATCTACTTTAATTGGAGAACATATCTCTTATTTAAAGGTAATAATGCAACCAATAATTGAAATTGGTGGTTCTTTTCTTTTAGGAATTATTGTTGCTTTTGTAGTAAATTTTTTATTCAAGAAAGTCAGAAGTCCGGAAGATGTTCTTGTTAGAGTTACACTTGCAATTTTCTTTATTTTCGGAGTATCTATTACTTTTGATTTTTCAGAATTACTGGCTGTAATGGCTTTTGCGGCAGTTCTCGTGAATATTAATCCATTATTGAATAATAGATTTCTAAAAGTTACAACTTATTTAGGACCTCTATTTTTTGCGATGTTTTTTATTCTTGCCGGCTCAAAACTTGACATCAAATTGATCCCCGTGATAGGAATAATGGGATTGATTTATTTCCTTTCGAGATTTGCAGGTAAATATCTTGGAGCAACTTTGGGAGCTTTTATTGGAGGAGCTCCAAAAGTTGTTAGAAAATATGTCGGACTTGGTTTGATTCCACAAGTTGGAGTTGCAGTTGCAATGGCAATAATTGTGGACAAAACTTTTGGTAACGGAGATTTTGGAGAGCCGGGAATTCTGCTTTCAAAAATTGTTATCAATGTTCTTCTATTAACAACAATTGCAACAGAAGTAATAGGACCTTTATTAACAAAATACGCTATAACGAAAGCTGATGAAAGAAATATTTAATTTGGAGTGAATGATATGTTTTTTTTAATTATACAATTATTTAAACAAGAATATTATGATGATTTAATGCTTGCATTGACTTCATCTGATATTTCAAATGCAACAATTGTCGATGGTCTCAATATGGATAATGTTATGAATCAACATATTCCATTGTTCTCCGGACTCATACCAAATGAGTCTCACAAGCGAAAATATTGTAAAATGGTTTTTTCTGTTGTTTCCTCAAAAGATTCAATCAAGGTTTTGTTAGAAACTTTTAAACAAGCAGATATTGATTTTAGAAAAGAAGAAATCGGAAGAATTATTTTACTCCCTGCTACACAAATAATTGATATTGATAATGATTTTAAGGATTAGCTTTTTGATAATTTCATAGCATGATTTACAATTGATTTTATCATTTAATTTTTATTTAGTATCTGAATGAAAAAGAACTTATTCGGT
>JAOZMQ010000213.1:5424-5715 GCA_029934195.1 Candidatus Cloacimonadota bacterium
GCGTTAGCGTTGGGTAAAGAAAAAAGAGAATCAAGCTACAGAGTAGCGACAAAATATGAAAATTCAGAAAAAGTTAGTTTTCGTCCAAGTACTATTTAGTATCTGAATGAAAAAGAACTTATTTGCCATGAAGTTAATGAAGAATGATTAATTGGAAATTATTTATTCTTTAGCTTCATAGAAGCGACATTTTTGTAGCCCAATGCGTTAGCGTTGGGTAAAGATAAAAAGAAAACTAAGCTACAGAGTAGCGACAAAAAAAACTTAGGGAAAGTTGGTTTCCGTTCAGAT
>JAOZMQ010000214.1 GCA_029934195.1 Candidatus Cloacimonadota bacterium
ACTGGGGACACAAGGCTTTTCAGGCCTCTGCTCTACCAACTGAGCTATCCCGCCAAAAACAGATATTGAAATGGTGGCAGGACCCAGACTTGAACTGGGGACACAAGGCTTTTCAGGCCTCTGCTCTACCAACTGAGCTATCCCGCCAATTATCAATATCAACAAGAAGCAAAAACATAAATGCCAATATATGTGTCAAGTATAAATTTAGTATTGCATTATTTTTATGTCAGATGAGAACTGTTCTAACCAATAATCAAAAGTTAAAATCTCTTGCTCTTTTCGATATTGATTAAGTAATTCATTGATATTTTTTCTGCTTATTTTACTAATATTTTCAACTTTATAAAATAAATATTGATTATCTGATATTTTAATTGGATGACTAATATCTCCATTATTTCTCTTCAAAGCATCTCTAATAACCAAATTACTATTTTCTATACAAGGAAGAAAACTATCAATTGTTAATCCGTTTTTCTTTTTCAACCCACCAAAGAAAAATAAAAGAGAATCTGTGTTTGAAGTTATCTTAAATTCTTTAATCAAGTTTTCAACAAATTGTTTACCTCTTTTATTTTTATTTTTCTCTAAAATTGTTTCCTGAATAATAGGTAACGCTTCTTCAAAAGTAAGTCTTTTTGAAGGAATTCCTTGCAATTTAAAAATTACAAAATATCCATCTTCTGTGTGATAGATCTCACTAAATTTTTCACCTTTCCATAGTTGTTTGAGCTGGAATTTTAAGTTTTTCAAATATCCTATCGGTGGAAATTTATCATCTATTGCTAACATTTTAGTTTTAAACAATTCTTTTTTATCTGCATATTTACTGCATTGAGAAAAATATCGAGTTGAATCAAAAACTGTTTTAGCCTTTAAATAAGCAATATTTTCTGCTTCATTAGATTTCAATAATTTTTCAATATCATTATAAACGTAATTTAATTTTAATTTTCCTTCTTTATAATTATTGATCAATTTGATAATAATCCAACCTTCTTCTAATTGTATAAATTTTGAAACTTCATTTTTCTTTAGAATTGAAATTGTAGAAATAATAGATTTATCTAAATTTTCAACTTCAATTTTTGTATTTTGAGGAAGAGAAAATTTATCGCCAATACATTGTTGAAGAATCGAAAAATCTGTGCTTTCATTAATGCTGTCGATTAGTTTTTTTCTAAATTCTTCTGTATTGTTCTCAGAATTTTTAATAAAAACATATTTAATTACAGCTGATTTTTTATTTACAAAATGTTCTGAATATTTATTATAATATTCTTCTACTTTTGCGTAATCAATTTTTATTGAGTCTGTTATAATCGGGAAAAAAGCACCTGCAATTTGTAAACTATCCGATGATAAATACAATTCTTTATTCTCATTGTAATAGTTTTCAAAATCAAAATCATTTACATTTATTGATAAAGTATCTTTGGTAATTTGTATTTGACTTTGAATATCTAAAAAGTCTGGTAAATATTCAGGGAAATAAGTTTCAACAGAATATAATATTGTTTTGTCTTTATAATTAAGAACATCTGAATAGTTTTCCGGATGCTGATTTATTTTATAAGCTATCAAATGATTAATTTTATCTTTATTAATGAATTTTTTTAAATATACAATATCTGTGCTAAAATTAACTCCTTTTTCACAACTAATTTTATTCATAATCTCATCATTTCCAAAATATTTTCCTATTTGAGATCGAATTCTCGTAACAATTTCTTCCGCTTTTTCCTTTTTCATTTGTTCTAAGACAATACTTGAAACTAATGATAATTCAGGAATTATTGTTGTTGCTAATATTTCCTCTGAATGTTGGTTATAATATTGAGATATTTCTACTTCTGAGAAATTCAAATTTTCCATTATTTCTTTTCTTGAAATTGTATATTTGTTAATCAAAGCTGCCGGTACAAGATATTTATCTATTTGAGAATTAAATTTATTTTCACGAAGTTCTTTAGTACCAAATTCTTCTTCATATTCAGCATATTTTAACCAAATTTCTTTACCAAGATCCTGTTTGTTTTTGTCTTCAATAATTGTATCTCTTCTTTTGAAAATGATAAAACCAAAAGAAGTTGCAAAAGGAATAGAAACTTCATTTTCACGTAAATTAAAAATCATTTTCTTTATTATTTCTTGGTTCTGTAATTGACCTATTTTTTCATTTTCTGAGAGATATTGAGTTTGATAAACAGGTATTGATAAGCTATTAAATGTTTGAAATTTCAATCTAAAATCATTTGCTACTTCTTTCAAAATTTTATTAATTTTTAATTTTCTTAAGTTAATCTCCAAACTATCTCGAATTTCATCAAATGGAATTTTACTACTAAATGGTTGAAAAGCATTGTTCAATTCTTCATAAGTAACGACAACTGAATCCTTTATCATCTCTGGAGAAATTATTAAAAAGTCAAACTTAGATTTTTCAATTGGCTTAAATTTTTCTTTATTTATTGAATAATATTCATAAGCTTTTTCTATAGTGCAAGTGCTTGGAACTAAGGTTTGATCTTCATCAATTATAGCATAAGAAAGATCAATAGTCGTATTTTTTGATATATAATCCATCATTAAATCATCATCGCTTACTTCTAAAGATTGTTTAACAATAGATTCTGTTTTTTGAATCAATAAGTCATATTTCATCGTTTGTAATATTTTTTGAACTTCTGGAGTTTCTTTTAGATCATCAAATTTCAAATAATCAAATTTCCCATTAGTTGTTAATTTTGGATGGTTGCTGAGTTGGCTAATAAAATAGGATTCAACCTCATTATCATCAACTGATATTTCATTATTTTCAGCATAAATAAGTAATATTTTTTCTTTTATTAGTTTTTTCAAGACTTGCTTTCTTTCTTTTTTATATCTTTTATTATGGATATTTACAGAAATATTACTCTTTAATTCCTCTGAAGTAATTATTTTATTACCAACGGTAGCTACAACAAATCCCCAAATGTTATTACAGAATAAATAGATTGTTATCATCAATATAAGTCTCAAAAATATTTTTTCATGGATAGATTTAAAGGTATTTTTCATACTCTCCTTCTTATTCAAATTTATTTAATTCAAATTTAAAACCAATATTATTATGTCTTTTTTTGTGTCAATAAACAAGTTTATAATGATTTTTAGAAGATTTTATAAATATTTATCAAAATGATCTTGAACTATGTAAACCACGAAAAAGTTTCAAATATAGCTAATTTTGTATTTAATTTAAACTAAGGCATAAATTATGCTTGTTCTATAAATTGATTTTATTTATCAAATAAAAATTAATTGAGAGGAAAAATGAAAATCAAAAATCTTTCTAAGCCAAACCTGAAAAAAAAAATACTTATTATTCTACTTTTGTTAATTTATTCATTGATATTTTCTATAAATATTGAAAATAGAGATGAACATTTTGTACCAATTTTTCAAGGTAATCCAATTAACCCAATGTCAATTTATGTGACAGCTGCGTCGTTAGATGGTATTAATTTAAATACAGATGATGAAATTGGTGTTTTTGATGGTGAAAATTGTGTTGCTTCTATTTTATTAACCGGTGAAATTATAGAGCATGTTGTCATCACAGTTTCAGCTGATGATCCAAATACGGGAGAATTAGAAGGTTTTACTTCCGGAAACCCAATAATTTTTAAGCTTTGGAGTAGTTCTTCATCAACTGAAATTACAGATGTAGCTGTAACTTATCAATTAGGAAATAATATTTTTATATTCAATGAAACTATTGCAGTTGCATTATCAGGAACTTCATCTGGACAAAATCACGCTCCTGTTTCGAATGCCGGTATTGATCAAACTGTTCAGATTAATGAGCTTGTAACATTAGATGGTTCAGCTTCTTATGACGAAGATGATGACACTCTTACATATCTTTGGACAGCTCCTGAAGGAATTGTCTTAAATAATAATACAATTGTAAATCCAACTTTTACTGCTCCTTCTGTTACAGAAAACACAGAATATGAATTTGTTTTAGTAGTCAGTGACCAACAATTGAATTCTGCTCCAGATGCTGTTATTATCACTGTAATTGCACCAAATCAAGTTCCTATCGCTAATGCCGGAGAAGATCAAGAAGTTAATGAAGGTATAAATGTAAATCTAAACGGCAGTAATTCTTTTGATCCTGAAGGTGAAAATCTTTCATATTTATGGAGTTCTCCTCAAGGAATTATTTTGAATAATAGTTCTTCAGCAACTCCGTCATTTCTATCTCCTGAAGTTGACGAAGACACAGAATTTATTTTCTCTTTAGTCGTAAATGATGGCGAACTTAATTCAATTGCAGACGAAATAATTGTAAATGTATTGAATATTGTAAATCAACTTCCTCCGGTTGCAGATGCAGGTGATGACCAATCAGTTAATGAAGGTGATATTGTTACTTTAGATGCTTCCGCTTCTTACGATCCAAATAATGATAATCTTTCTTTTTTATGGATAACTCCAGTAGGGATTTCTTTGAATGATAATACTGCAATTTCACCACATTTTACAGCTCCTTTCGTTAGTGAATCTGAGATATATTCTATCGAGCTTGAAGTTAGTGATGGAAACTTTGTTGATTCTGATACACTAACAATTACGGTAAATAGTATTGATCATTTTATTCCTGTATATTTATCAGTTCGAACCCCAATGAATTTCTATATTACTCTTGCGGAAATTGACGGTAATCCACTTTTAGAAGGTGATGAAATTGGTATTTTTGATGGTGAACTTTGTGTTGGAGCTGGAATTCTTGAAGGAGAAATTAGTACTTTTTTTTCAATGATTGCTTCAGCAGATGATCCTACAACTCCTCAAACAGATGGTTTTATCTCAGGTAATAATATAATATTCAAATTATGGAATTCTATAAATAATACAGAGGTAACAGATATTTCAGTTACTTTCCAATCTGGTTCACAAACTTTTTTACCTGGTGGAACAACAAATGTTGCACTTGCAGGAACTACAGCCGGTGGTAATCACCCACCAATTGCAGAAGCAGGAGAGAATCAAACTGTTGAGGAAGGTCTTTTTGTTCAACTTGATGGAAGTAATTCTTATGATCCGGACAATGATAATTTAACTTATTTATGGACAGCTCCGGAAGAAATTACTCTATCAAATTCTGTTTCTGTAAATCCTTCATTTACAGCTCCTCAAGTAAGCGAAAATACTGAATTTCAAATAATACTTGTTGTTAATGATGGAGAATTGGATTCAAGCCAAGATGCCATCACGGTTATTGTTCAAAATATTCCACCACAGATTTTAGAAATTACCGATATTACTTGTAGTATTCAAAACTCCGAAATTACAATTACATGGAATACTGAAAATGATTTTGATTATTTTAAAATTTATAGACATTTAAATAATCCAAATTTTCTACCAACTGAGGAAAATTTTCTTACAACAACTTCTAATCTATTTTACTCGGAATTAACTGAAAATAAATCTAAAGCGTTTTATAAAATTATCGGAATAATAATTGAATAATTTTTTTAAATTGTTTTGTGAGAAAGCGGATATTTTGTCCGCTTTTTTTGTCTCTACGTATAAAATTAAATAGTATCCGAACGAAAACTAACTTTTCCTAAATTCTCTTTTTATCTTTACCCACCGCTAACGCATTGGACTACAAAAATATAGTTTCTATGAAGCTAAGAAATAAATAACTTC
>JAOZMQ010000215.1 GCA_029934195.1 Candidatus Cloacimonadota bacterium
ACGTACCCGTTTTATTCCTCGTAATAGCTCAAAAACTCAGTTTTTGCAGGGACTTCGGGATTTTTTGAACGTATGCAGACTTGTGAATAAGATGGGTCACATTAAAATCATCTTAGAAAATTGTGAAATTTTGTAACCGTAAGCTATTTAGAGAATTAGCGGGAAAAATATCTATGGTATCAGGTGTTCTGAAGTTATATTTTTCTACCTTAACGTTCTTCCCTTTGCGTCTTTGCGAAAAAATAATTTCTTTTTACGCCATTTGAATACAAAGATTTCACCGCTCTTCGATTAAAAAATGGGAAATTTGTAGCAAATTTTAGGCATCTTGCATACTCGTAATTTAATCATAATGATTGAAATGTGAGAACCAATTTTTTATAAAGCATCACCATCTAAAAATCTAAATCCTAAACTTCAAAATCTAACAATGAAAATTCAAAAAAAAACATTGACCAAAAACTGCTTTTTTTGAGAGAAATATTTATAGTTTATATTGAGTAGGAATTTTCCAGAAATAATTTCAGATTCTGCTTAATAAAATAGAAATATCGGAGAATAATTTGAAAATTTTACTTACTAATGATGATGGAATTGATGCTATCGGAATTCAAACTTTAGCAAAAGAATTACAAAAAAAAGGACATCAGATAATTGTTGTTGCCCCAAATAAAGAAAAAAGTGCTTCATCTCATTCAATTACAATTTGGAATCCCTTACACGTACAAAAACATTCAGAAAATCAATATTCTGTTTCCGGAACTCCTGTAGATTGTGTTTGTATTGCTACTGAAATTTTGGCAAAAGATAATTTTGACTTGGTTATTTCAGGAATTAACAGCGGACAAAATATGGGAGAGGATGTCTTGTATTCTGGAACAGTTGCTGCAGCCATTGAAGCCTTATTATTGGGTCACAAAGCTATTGCAATTTCCGTTAATGAATATCAAAATCAAAATTTTTTAACTGCTGCCAAAATAATGGTGAAATTACTTGATGAATCAATAATTCAGTTTGTAAGTGACAAACAAATTTTGAATATTAATGTTCCAAATATAGATTTTGATAAAATTAAAGGGTACAAAATAACAAGAACCGGTCATCGTAAATATAGGAATTTTATTCATCAGCAAAAAGATCCTCGCGGAAGAGATATTTTCTGGGTAGGTGGTACGGAATCTGAATGGAGCAATATTTCTGGAACTGATTTCTCTGCTGTAAACTCAGGATATGTTTCTATTACACCAATTTACCCAAAATTCACTAATGAAGATTCTATTAATGAATTAACTGAATTTATTGAAAATAGGAAATTATGATGAAATATGATGATCAATTAAAAATTCTTGTTAATTCTGTTTTGAAACTAAAAGGTATTAAAGATCAAAAGATATTAGATGCCTTTATGACAACACCACGACATGAATTTGTTCCTGAGAATCTGAGAATTTATTCATATAAAGATCATCCGCTATCAATTGGAGATGGTCAAACAATCTCTCAACCATATATTGTAGCTTTGATGGTACAATTATTGGAAATACAAAAAACAGATAAAATTCTTGAAATTGGAACAGGTTCTGGTTATCAAACAGCGATTCTTTCAAAACTGGCAGATGAAGTTTTTACTGTAGAAAGAATAGATAATTTAGCAAGAAATGCCAGAAAAGTATTAAAAAAGTTACAGATAACAAATGTTCATTTCCGCGTAGGCGATGGTACAAAAGGTTGGATAAAAGCGTTTCCCGTGTGTGAATTTTTTGATAAGATTATTATCTCTGCAGCCTCACCAGAAGTACCTGAAAGTTTGATTAATCAATTAAAAGATGGCGGGATTTTGATTCTTCCTTGTGGATCACGGATTCAACAAGATTTGATTATTGTTAGAAAAGATGGTGAAAATAATACTAAAGAAAACCATGGAGCTTGTTCATTTGTTCCATTAATTGGAGAAGAAGGATGGGAAAATTGAAAAAAATAATTTTATCTGTTTTAATACTATTCCTTTTTTTCTCTTTAAATGCCTCAAGTGGATTAAAAGAAAAAATTAAAAATAAATTAATTGAGCAAAAATTATCTCCGGAATTATCTGTTTTTATTATATCAATGTTACCAATCTTTGAATTAAGAGGTTCTATACCAGTTGGAGTTCAAACTTTGGATTTACCTTGGTATCAGGTTTTTTTAATCTCAGTTTTAGGAAACATGACACCAATCATATTTCTTCTTCTTTTACTTGGTTTCCTTACAAAAATATTTATGAAAGTTCCAATTTTGGCAAAACTTTTAGAATGGATTTTTAAAAGAACAAGAAGTAAATCTGCAATTATCGAAAAATATGAGGAATTGGGATTAATCCTATTTGTAGCAATTCCATTACCAATAACAGGTGCTTGGACTGGTGCTTTTGCAGCTTATTTGTTTGGCTTAAATTTCTGGAAATCTATACTGTGTATTTTGATTGGAGTCTTGATGGCAGCAGTTATCGTAACTTCATTAACAATGTTAGGATGGAAAGGAGCGGTAATTGCTCTTATTGTTTTACTCACACTCATTGTTAGCAAAATTTATTCAGCACTTAAAAGAAAATCTACAAAAAAATAAATATTTGTACAATATTATCATTAAATAAAGGTAGTAAGAATATGTTTAAAAAACTTCTTTCCTTTAAAAGAAAAGAAAAAGAAGCAAGCCAAGAGTTTGCTTTTTTAAAAAAAATACCTTTTCTGCTCAATATGAGAAATAGTGAGATTCGTCTTTTTTCCAAATTATTGATTAAAAGACAGTACAGAAAAGATGAATATATTTTCAAACAGGATTTTCCGCATACAGTTTTGTATTTTATCGCTTCTGGAGAAGTTGAAATAATAATAGATAAAAATGTGGAAAAACCAATTCGGCTTGCAACATTATCAGCTTGTAGTCATTTTGGAGAAATCGGACTTTTTGTAGATTCTAAAAGAACTGCATCTGCAAAGGCAATTTCAAATGTTATTCTTTACGCAATTTCAAAAACAGATTTCCATGCATTTGTTCACAAATTTCCTCGTGTTGGAGTTAAACTATTATACAATATGGGACAAAATTTAAGTTTGTCATTAATTCAATCTAACCAATCACGGCAGAAAAATGAAAATTAATAAAATCAATTATATCAAAGTAGTTTTCTTTATGATTATTACATTGATTGTAATCGTGGGATCTCTATTTTACAAGAACATTCTTGCTTATCTTGTAGCATCACTTTTTTTCTCATACTTATTAAATCCGCTGATTAATAAATTAGAGAGCTTCCATATTCACCGGACAATATCAATAATTATTATATATTTACTGCTTACTACAATAATTGTTTTAATAGCAATATTTATTATTCCTCAATTAATTGATCAGATAAAATCAATGACAATAAATTTTAAAGATTTTATCAATTCAGATAATTCTACATTAAATTTCGACAAAATTCCTTTTATCAGTAGATTAATGGATATTTCAGAAACAATAGAAACTAAAATTTCTTTTATCAATTTTACTGAATACCGGGGTAAAATATTCACGATGATGACTAATGTTGTATCAAATATCCCTACTTTTGTTATGAATTCTTTGGGCAACATTGTCTCTCTTTTTTCATTTCTTGTAGCAATTCCAATTATCAGTTTCTTTCTGCTAAAAGATCAAACTGTATTTAAGAGATATCTTTTGACATTAATTCCTAATAAATATTTTGAAATGGTAATCATTATTTTAGATAAAGTTGATGAAATCTTGGGAACTTATTTACGAGCTTTAATGATCGAAATATTTATAATTGCAATTTTAACAGCAATTGTTCTTTCAATAATTGGAGTTAAGTATTCTCTTCTTATTGGATTAATTGCTGGATTAGCAAATGCAATTCCATATTTTGGACCTGTTATTGCCGTTTCTTTTGCAATTTTATCTGCACTTATGAGTGGAAAAGCAATTATTACGATTTTTTATGTCATCGGAGGTATGTGGTTAGTTCAAATTGTGGACAACAATTTCATCTATCCTATTGTTATTGGGAAAAGTATTGAAATGCATCCTTTGATTATAATGCTAACAGTTATTGCTGGAGGTTTAAGTTTTGGAATATTTGGAATGTTTCTTTCTGTACCATTGATTTTTTTAATCAGAAGCTTGATAATTGTCTTATACAAAAATTTAAAGCAATTTGAAATCATTTAATTTTGTAGATAATTAATTATAGGAATAATTCTTGCATTCATAAAAGAAAACAAATTTTGGAGGAATAATGAAATTATTAAGAAATATAATTTTAATCACAATATTGATATTTATTATTTTTGGATGTGCAAAAGCTAAAAGTCCTTTCAAACCAGATGAACAGGTTGATGAGAGTATTCTTGTTATTGCAAATAGTACTGGAAGTTTAACTGGTTATCCTCGTAATTTATCGGTTACAAATGAGCATATATTTGTTGCAGAAGATGAAGCAGGTTTCTCAATGTATAATCGTGAAACTCTTGAAAAAATGCACCAAATAATGTATCAAAATGGAAATGTAAGCGGTACAGAAACTCCGTTAAGAGTAAAAAATATTTCCGTAATTGCTGATTCAAATATGATCTTTGTACATAGTTTAACCGATGCTGATAGAATTCTCTATTTTGATTATTCTAACTTGGATTCACTTTCATTCTTGGGAAGTGGAGTTGGTGCTACAAGTGGATTGGGCACAGTCAACTTCATTGTAAATCCCGTTATTTCAGAAGATGAAGATATACCTTTTATAATGCTTTCAACAGCTCAAAATGAATTTAAAAGAGGATATTATCAACGAAGCGGAAGTACAATTTATTTATTCCCAAATATACAAAAAACAAGTGTTGTTAGTAATATTAACAGCTTTACAATGGATGACGAATATTTTTATTTAGCTGGTGGACAACTTGGATTATACACTATAAGTAGAGATACATTTGAAATTATCGGAAATGCTGATTCTCCAGGTGATGCCGAAGATATCACTATTTCAGGGAATTATGCTTATGTTGCAGATACTCAAGATGGATTACAGGTTTTTGATTGTAGCGATAAATCAGCTCCCGTTCTTCTTTCCGAAAGCTCTTTTGATATTTCCGGTCATAGTGTAACAATTTCAAGTTATGGAAATTATCTTGTTGTTGGTTCCGGTGGCGGAGGAGTTTATCTCTTTAATATTGAAGATAAAGCAAAACCTGTTTTCGTTGATAATTTAACTCCATCAGAAGTTGGATATATTCGCTTAGTTTATATTGATGAAAATGGTCTTATTGCTGTTTCGAGAGATAATGGAATTTTGAAAGTTGACATAAAATTGTAAGCCTATATTTTTTTTGAGAGCGACTTATTTCGTTTTAAACAGACTTTATACTTTTGTGTAAAGTCTGTTTTGCATAAAAAAGGGAAAAATATGAAAAGAAAATTGAAATCCCTCTCAAACTATTAACACAAAATTCTGTTAGATTAATTAATTTTTCAATATCTATCCATTTTTTCATCATTTCAATTACATTATTTTCTTAGAGATAAATTATCACACTCCTTCACATTCTTTTCACAAAAAGCCTAAAGTCGCCACAAAAACTAAGTTTTCGAGCTATAGCAAGGGAATTCCAGATCTTTTTGGACTTGCTTCGCAATGAATGAAAATGAATGTGAAGCGAGAACAAAAAAAA
>JAOZMQ010000216.1 GCA_029934195.1 Candidatus Cloacimonadota bacterium
GTTTGTGAAAGAGTGTGGTAGTTTATAGGAAATTATATAATGAAAAAATTAGAAGTTGCAATAAGAGATGTTAAATTCGGGGAAAATGTTACAGTGGTCGAGCCAGTAAATCTTTACGGATGTAAAATCGGTAATGATTCCTTTGTCGGACCATTTGTCGAAATTCAAAAAAATGTTATAATCGGCGATAGATCAAAAATCCAATCTCATGCATTTGTATGTGAATTGGTTACGATAGGAAATGACTGTTTTATTGGGCATGGAGTAATGTTTATTAATGATTTGTTTCAAGAAGGTGGACCTGCTGGAGGAGATTCTTCTAAATGGAAATCTACCAAAATAGGAAACAATGTTTCAATCGGTTCAAATGCAACAATTTTACCAGTTCAAATATGTAGTAATGTCGTTATTGGAGCTGGTTCGGTTGTAACAAAAGATATCACACAGTCAGGAATTTATGCTGGCAATCCTGCAAAAAAACTAAGAGATTTAAGTTAGATAATATTAATGATAACTTTCATTATTGAAAAGTGAAAATGATTTTTACAGATGCTTGAACAACAGCACAAATCATCTCAATCTTTTCAATGAAAAAAACAATAGGAGATAGAATGAAAGTAGAAGTAAAAAAAAGTGAGACATATAAGCATTTGGAGAATTTAGATAAAGAATTAGGCGGTAGCACATTGCTCAAAGCGATAATGAAAGGAATGCCTTTAGACTATACTTATAAAAAAACGGATAAAACCGATAGAGAGATTTGGTATGAAGAGGTGAGAGAAAAATATGAATAATTATATATTAGACAATCAAATAATCATTGATTTTTTAACTCCGAGATTTGGTGAATTTAAGAAATCAGAATTGCTATTTAAATATTTAAATGAAAAATGTTGGAAAAATATTTTTGTAACTTCATCGCAAATTGATAAGTTATTATATGTTTTGTTTAGAGAAAAGAAAAGAAATGGATTTGAAACAAGTTTAAAAAGTTGTTTTTCACTTCTACGAGAATTTATGAATTTAATTGATGTTGTTAAAACACCATCATACATTGACTTTGAAAATAATTTGTGTTCTAATGACATTGAAGATTATATGATAGAACTTTCAGCCAAGATCATTTCAAATGCTAAAATTATAACAAGAGATAAAAATTTCATAAATAATTCCGAACTTACAATATCCATTGATGACTTTTTCAAAATTGAGGAAACACCTATTCATAAAGTTAATTTCTTAGACCTTAAAGCTCAATATTTATCAATGCATAACGAGATGGATAAAGAAATAGATAATATCATTACCAACACTGCTTTTATGGGCGGAAAAGCTCTCAGAGATTTTAATGAAAATTTTGCAGATTTTATCGGAACAAAGCATGCTATCGGAGTTGGAAATGGAACTGATGCCATTGAAGTTGCTCTTACAGCTCTCGGTGTAGAAAAAGGCGATGAGATAATAGTTCCGGCAAATAGTTTTATTGCCTCATCTGAAGCAGTTACAAATGTGGGAGCAAAAGTAGTTTTTGTTGATTGTATTGATGAATTTTATTCAATTGATGTGTTAAAAATTGAAGAGAAAATTACTTCTAAAACTAAGGTAATTATGCCAGTTCATCTTTATGGTCAACCAGCTGATATGACTCCAATTATTGAAATTGCGAGAAAGTATAATCTAAAAATATTGGAAGATTCGGCGCAAGCTCACGGTGCAGTGTACAAAGGTAAGAATATTGGAACTATTGGTGATATTGCTACTTTCAGTTTTTATCCGGGTAAAAATCTTGGAGCTTATGGAGATGGTGGAGCAATTGTTACAAATAATGACGAGCTTGCAAAAAAATGTATTATGATTGCTAATCATGGTAGAATTGATAAATATAATCACGTATTTGAAGGACGAAATTCTCGCCTCGATGGAATTCAAGCTGCTATTCTTAATGTAAAATTAAAACATCTTACGAAATGGAATGAAGGTCGTCGAAGAGTTGCAGAATTATATAAAAAAGGTCTTTCTAAAATTAAAGAAATTACACTTCCAAAACAGATTCAAGATACAATTTCTGTTTTTCATTTATTTGTTCTTCAGGTTAATGATAGAGAAAAATTAGCTTTATTTTTGAAAGAAAATGGAATTTCAACTGGAATTCATTATCCAATTGGTTTACCTTTTTTGGAAGCTTATAAATATTTGAATCATTCAAAAGATGATTTCCCTATAACTTATAAAAATCAGAATAGAATTATGAGCTTACCTATTTTCCCGGAAATGACAGAAGAAATGGTTAATTTTGTAGTAGATAAAATTAAGGAATTTTATAAATAAATTTTAATCTATGAAAAAATAAAAAAGACCGGAGTTCCTCACATTAGAAGGGACTTCGGTCTTTTGCAGAGACTTTGGGATTTTTTGTTTTTATTTTAAATCACTTTTACTGTACTAACTCATTCACTAATTATAAATTGATCAACTTTTGATTTCAATTTTGTACTCATTTTAGCAAGTAAATTTGAAACTTCACTTACATTTGAAGATATTGATGAGACATCCCTTGCCCCATTATTTACTTCTTGTATATTTTGAGAAATCTCTAACAAACCTTCTGACATTTCTGAAATATTATTTTTTACAACTCTTACTGAATTATTTACACTATTAACATTTGAAGAAATCTCATTTGCTGTACTGGATTGCTCTTCTACCGCTGCACTAATCATTGAATTTATCTCACTCAAACTCACAATAACATCAGTAACTTCTGCAATTCCTTTTACAGTAGAATCTGTTTGAGACTGCATTTCTAAGATCTGTTTGGCAATCGTATCAGTTGCTTGTTGCGTTTGTTTTGCCAAAGCTTTTACTTCATTTGCGACAACTGCAAAACCTTTTCCGGCATTACCTGCACTTGCTGCTTCAATAGATGCATTCAAGGCAAGCATATTTGTTTGATCTGCAATATCTGTAATAAGGT
Organism: Candidatus Cloacimonadota bacterium; assembly: GCA_029934195.1. Taxonomy (GTDB): domain Bacteria; phylum Cloacimonadota; class Cloacimonadia; order Cloacimonadales; family JAOZMQ01; genus JAOZMQ01. Next base: position 2,975 of record JAOZMQ010000216.1, read on the forward strand.
TTACAACTTTCCCAATTGAGTCGGAAGAAATTTTAAGTTGATTGACCATTTCTGTTGCTTTTTGCATCTCAGCGGAAGCTGATTCAGAGATAGTATGAGCTTGTTGAGTGTTTTTTGCAATTTCATTTAGAGTAACATTCATTTCTTCAATAGCTGCTGAGACACTATGAACCGCATTAATCATCTCCTCAGCCGAGAGATTTAGGTTTTCTGTATTTGTAGAAGCTTCTTCGGAAGCAGCTGCAACAGTTGAAGCTCTAAGGCTCATATCCTCTGAGCTATTACTCATTTCATTCGATTGTGCACTTAACTCTTCGGAAGTAACAGATAACGAAGAAATATTTTCTTCAAGATCCTGGATTAATAATGAAAGTGAGTGAAAAGTTTCGGTTAGTGCATAAGCAATTTTTTCTTGATTTTCACCATTTTCTTGAATATCTTCATCATATTCTTTTGGTAAATAAATTTTTGTCAAATCTCCGTTTGCTGCACAATTCAAAGACTTAATTAATGATGTAATTTCATTTTGAGTATAGTCTGATATTTTCTTTTGAAGCCTTTGTCTATCCATAATTGCAGTTCTATCTATAATTGCTTGATTAGCAGCAACTATTTCTCCATCTTCATCTTTCAAAGGTGATGAGAAATATTGAATGTCGATATTTTTATTTAAAGGTCTGGCAACAGTTTCATGAATATTTAGTTTTCCATTCCTCATTGCTTTTCCAACAGCACAATTTTCAGATTGGCAATCTCCTGTTTTGAAAAAATCGTAACATTTTTTATTTTCAATTTTATCAAAAGTTTGTTCAATCATTTTCAAAAATTCTTTATTTGCATATTTGATATTAAAAGTTCTATCAACAATAAAATAAGGAATATTAATATTATCAATAATCGTTTGAAATTCATTCACAATTAAATTTGAGCTATTTATTATCTTATGAAAATCGATTTGTATTCCTTCCAAAGAAAGTCGCTCATGAAATACTCCACTCATGATATTATTCGATAAATTTTCAACAGCATCTGTTATTTTATGTATTGATTTTGGAATTTTCATTACAATTATAAGAGACACGATTGTTAATAAAATAGATAAAACAAACAAAATCAAGTAAATAAGTCTTCCTTTTTTTGCATCATTTATAGATGTCTTTGCATAAACAAGAAGATCTTGAGTTAATTTATCTTCCATTTTTTTTAGTAAGTTAATTTTTTGTGTAATCATTGTAAACCAATACTCAGAATCCACATTAAAATTACCTTCAAAACCATTTGTAATAGCAATATCTCTCATTCTTAAAACTTCTTCAATCGGTTTGCCAGATAAAGTTTTCTTATAAAAAGAAAGCTGCTCTTTACTTGCAAAAGTATTGAAAACATCAATATAAGTGTTTTGAGCTTGTATTAATCTTACAAATTTCGCAAACATTTTTGGAGCAAAACTATTTGCCGCAAAAGTAGCACTTCCAACTGCTCTTTCAATTCCAGCCCGCTCTTTACTGAGCAAGAAATTTGCATAAGCTCCTATTCTTTTATTTAGGATTGGATCGTCCGAAAGATTCCTCATTCTGGCGATTGTATCTAAAAAATCAGCATTTATAGTTGTATAGTATTTTAGTGCTACAGGTAGAGGAAATTGTAAAGCAGTTATTCCTTTTCTCATATTATAACGACTCCGTAAACTACTAACAGAGACATCGAATCTTTGGAAAAAATCGGATTCATAATCATCTTTATTAAATGATTTTAAATATTCTAATAGGCTTTCGGTTTTCTCATCCGTCAATTGACGCTGTTTTGGTAATTCAGTTACACTTTTAGTTCCTTTACTGCCTATAAACATAGCTGAACGACCACGTTCTTTTTGAAGTTCGTGAACAACTGCACTTATTTTTTCAGCAAGCATTGTCAAGTTTTCAACTTTTTGAGATTGGTGTACCACAATATTCTTTCTAAAAAAAAATATTGTAGTTCCTACTAAAATACCCAATAATGGAATAATCGTTAGTAAAATAATTTTTGTTGATAGTTTCAAATTATTCATAAATTTCTCCTTTATGAAGTTTGTTGCTTGATTACAGATTCAGATATGATTTGAAAATAAATATCCATTTTTCAAAAAGAAAAATTATATTTTAATTAATGTTAGACTTTCAGAAACTATTGAATCAATAACTTTTTTGAGTAAAATTTTAATTGACACTATTTCCCATAAATTGAGTCTTTCTAAATTCATGTGTGTTTGTAATTAATCTATATGTAAAACATATTTGACTCTCTATAATTTTAAAAGATATTGTCAAGTGGTTTGGAAAAAAATTTACGCATACCCTTTTTTTTAAGAATCTGGCTTTTAGTTGTAAACTGTTATGATAATGATTTTTGATTTCACTTTTCTGTATCTCAATAGTTTAGAGAAACCTTTTTTACAACCTTGAAAATTCTTCAGATTAATTTTGAATTTGAACGAAAAATAACTTTTCCGAAATTTCAGAACTCCTGACCTCATAGTTTTCTTTTTTCGCTAATTCTGTAAATAGTATCTGAATGAAAGGGAATTTTTAACCATGAAGAACAGAAGTTCATGAAGAAAGATTAATTGGGAAATTATTTATTTTTCCTTTCCCGTAAACTGGGGGCATTCTTAAATCTTTGAGGTCAGGTGTTCTGAAATTATTTTTTCGCAAAGTCGCAAAGGGAAGAACGCAAAGGCAAAAAATTGAA
>JAOZMQ010000217.1 GCA_029934195.1 Candidatus Cloacimonadota bacterium
CCCAACGCTAACGCATTGGGCTATATAGATGTCGCTTCTATGAAGCTGAAAAATAAATAATTTTCCAATTAATCTTTCTTCATGAAATTCTGTTCTTTATGGTTAAAGAATTCCTTTTCGTTCAGAGACTATATAGAATTTTTGCTAATGAACGATAAAGTATATTGGACTCAGTACCATTTTCAAATATACATCTTGTTCGTCCATCTTTTCTTGTCGTTTATCGCTTGGAAAAGATTGTCCTTTTTGTGAGTATATTTAAGGTTTGTAAATTTTATAGTAAACTATTGGGATCTACATCAATTGTCATCCTTATACTCGAATGCAGAGAAATATTTGTTACCATCATTGATATAAATTTTGACCGATTAGAAATAGTTTTTGATTTCACAATTACATGAACTCTAAATTTTTCCTTTAATTTATTGAATGGTGCTGGAATTGGACCAAGAACGATTATATCTTCTGATTTGAATGACCTGCTTATTTTATTTATAATGGCTTTATATTTATCGATCTCAACCAATAGCTTCTTTTCATTTTTACTTAAGAAAAGAAATCTTACCAACTTAGTAAATGGAGGATAACTTAATTCTTTACGATTTAATATTTCTATTTCAGCAAATCGAACATAGTTCTGCGTTTTAGCTAATTTGATAGCGTAATGTTCTGGATTATATGTCTGGATTAAAACTTCTCCCGCTTTTTCTCCGCGACCGGCACGACCAGCAACTTGTGTTAATAGCTGAAATACTCTCTCGGATGCACGAAAATCTGGAATATTTAGACTTACATCTGCTGACAACACTCCTACAAGAGTTACATTTGGGAAATCTAAGCCTTTAGCAATCATCTGAGTTCCAAGTAAAATATCAATATTTCCGTTCCTCATTCTCTCAAACATTGAATCATAACTATTTTTTTTATGGGTAGTATCAGCATCCATTCTTAAAATTCTTGCAGTCGGAAATATTGTCTGCAGATAAATTTCGGCTTGTTGCGTACCGGCTGAACCAAATGAAAATAGATAGCTTCCACAATCATCACATTTTCTTGGAAGCCTAATTTTATGACCACAATAATGACAAACAAGAGATGAATCATAACTATGATATTTATAGCTAATTTCACAATTTGGACATTTGTACAACTTTCCACAAGTTATGCATTGCAGGAATGAAGAATGCCCTCTTCTATTTAGAAACAAAATAATCTGCTCTTTTTTATCTAATCGGTCTTTGATTTTTTCTTTAAGAATTTCAGACAATAAATTGTTTTCTTTTTTTTCTTGCTCTTTTTCGAGACACATATCAATAATTTTTACTGATGGAAGTAAATAATCGCAAGGTCTTTTGGTAAGAGTTAGCAATTCATATTTTCCTGAATTTGCATTTGCCCAACTTTCTAAAGAAGGTGTTGCACTTCCAAGAATTACAACTGCATTATGAAATTTTCCTCTTACAATTGCAATGTCTCTACCATTATAACGCGGAGCTTTATCTTGCTTATAACTCGTTTCATGTTCTTCATCTACTATAATAATACCAATATTTTTTAAAGGAGCAAAAATAGCGCTCCTTGCGCCAATTACTATTTTACATCTTCCAGAATTAATCTTTCTCCACTCATTCAATTTTTCTCTTTCATTTAAGTGACTGTGTAAAACAGCAATAGTTTCTCCAAAAACGTTATAGAATTTCTCTACCATTTGCGGTGTTAATGAAATTTCCGGTACAAGCATTAAAGCAGTTTTTTTTTGGTGTAAGATATCTCTAATACTCTCAATATACACTTCTGTTTTCCCAGAACCTGTTATACCAAAAAGAAGAAATGTTTGGAACTCATTCTGTGCTATGCTTTCTTTAATTACATCTAATGCTATTTTTTGTTCATTTGTAAACTGAATTGACTTTTTTTCTACTTTCTGTGATTTAAACAAATTGTCTTGTAATACTTCGCGAGGTTCTATATTAATGATACCTTTGTTTCTTAATGCTTTTACAATTGAATAACTAAAATCAAGTGCAATTTCTGATAACGGTAAAGCTTCTGTATTTGTATTTATTCTTTGATAAAGTTGATTTTGTTTTTTTGTAAGTAATGGGATTTCTTGTATATCTGTTTTGACAATAAAATTAACTACTTTATTCTTAATTCTAAGGTCATAGGTTCTATAAACTTCTATAATTCCAGCACCTTCTAATTTTTCTAACCAAAAATATAACCTATTAATTTTATCATTATTTTTTAAATCATCAATTGAAGTCCACTGAATTGAGCTTAAATTCGTAATAATAATTTCTGCATTTCCATCAGAATCTTCAAGAAAACCATGTTTTATAATACGAGCTTTTTGTTGCAGTGTAATATTTAAACCAGCCGGTAACATACTAAAAAAAGCCATTCCAATTGAAGTCAGATAATATTTAGATATCCATTGCGATAAATCAAGCAAGTCAATATCAATAAGCGGAATTATATCAATAACTTCTAAAATTTGTTTATACTGAATTTCCTTACTCAAATCATTCAAATCAATATTGTCCCAAATTATCCCAGTATAAATTTGATTTCTAAAATTGACGATAACTCTTGAACCTCGTTTTAAAATTAACGGTGAACTATAAGTGAATAATTGTGATATATTGATTGGTAATGCTATGTCGTAGTAATATAATTTCATGATAAAAAAAGCCCTCAAAAGAGGGCAATTATTAATTATTTATAGAACGTCATTGGCCATGAATATTTTCTTGAAGAATTTAACTTTCTAAACCTCCATGTTTTTATCTTCTTACGTGCTTTTTCTAAAAAATCTTGACTAAACGTACTTCCAGGTGCTGTAGTTATTTCTACATCCTCAACAACTCCTTTAGTATTAATATATAGTAAAAATGTTAATTTCCCCTGCATATCAAAGATAACAACTTCTTTATAATATAATTGATTCAACTGTCTCTTATAAGCATTAATAATATTGACAATATTCGTAAAATCACTTTTGTCTTTAGGAGCACTTACTTCACTCTCAATTGCATCAACATCCATAACTTTCACGTTTGCAAATTGCTTTTGTATTTGAGCCAAATGAGCTTTATCATTAATGTGGAAAATTTTTGACTTATCAATTTTTCCGCCAATATCTTCAATATCAACTGCAGAAAAACTATCTCCTGCCCCAGCACCTAAATCCGCAAGATCTATTATATTAGTTTCCTTACCTACATTAAATGACTTTCCAGTCTTTTCTGCATTAAATCCATCTGCTATCTTTTCCTTGGCAATTTGCCTTGTAGCACCTCTACTCTTACCGCCACTTACAGCTATTGCCCCAGCTACATTTATTTCGAGATAATCAGCTCCTCCAATATCAATGTTATCTCCCGATCCACCAACATTAGAACCGACATCAGGTATTGCAAATCCGAATTGTTCCTCCACTCGCTGACGAACAGTTTCTTGAGATTCCTCAACAAGTTTTTCTGCTTGCTTTTCATCTTTAGCCTTTTCTTCTCCAATCTTGTCTTCGCTTACAGAACTATCTCCTTCTCCTTCCCCTTGTTCATCAACTTCCGGTTGAACATAAGTAACTTTTTGTGCTTGCACAGAACGCTCTAAATATGTACTCATAGTTTGTTCTTCAACAACTGGTTCATATACAGAGTTAAAAATGGTTAAACCGATCAATGTAGCTAATAATGCGAAAAATAAAAAGATTCTTGTAAATTTTTCTTCTGGTTTTAAAGCTGGTTTTCGATTGATTTCTTTTATAAATTTCAATTCTTTAGCTGTAGGCTGATAAACATAAGGTTTAATAAAGGCAAAATCAATTTCATATTCTTTACTAAACCGAAGAGTACCGGTAAAATCTTCTCTAAGAATAAGCTTTTTACCATCAATAAACTTCATTCTTTTAAGTTCTTCCATTGATAAAGTTTGGTTATTTTTTTCAACAGCGAGTTGCATTCCTGAACGCAAGTTCATATACAATTTATTATTTTTTTTTGTAATCAATTCAAATTTATCAGGAAACTTATTATCTAAAATTTGCCAAAACAAGTTTATATTAGACCCAATAATAAATTTGCTTTTAAAATCTTTTAAATGTCTTGCATAATTAAGATTCTTATTCTGATATTTCAGTGTAAGATTAAGAACTTTATTCTTCATAAATTCCTCCTAATTCCCTAATATTTTATTTTTATCTGTTTCATACAAGCTTGAAAAATAAATATTAGCAAAAGAAGCCTTCCCACTTATTCTAATCAACTCAGTTATATATCGACATTTTATTTGATTATCTGCTTGTATAAGAATACAAGGAATACTTTTATCATTTAAATCTGTAATATTCTTTGCTTCATTTTTCAATAAGGTTAAAAAATTTTTCCTTGTCGCTTCATCATTAATAAGATCTTCAGGAGAACCAACATTGTAAAAATTTGAAGACCCAAACAATATTTGATCTGGATAAATTTTTAACACAGTTATTTCACCACCTTCAATTAATTTCTCTCTAGAAATTGTGGTTGGCAAATTCATTCCTTGTGGAACTATTTTTGTAGAGTCCATTGATACATTTTTTATTAAAAAAACTAAAAGAATAGTTAGAATATCAATTAATGATGTAATCTCAAGCGGTTTTACCTTTGGTTGCTTTCGATTCATCTTGTACGATCTTTTTGAATCATCTTTTCTTATGCTATTAGATTCTATACTCATATTAGTCTCCTAATTTATCTTTCTATATTGTGTTGAGGGGACTTTATAATTTATAGTTACAAATCCATTCTGCTTTGATAAATCTATCGCTAACATTAGTGTTTTAAAATCTATATTATCAGATGGCATAATTCCAATTTCAGTCTGTTTTTCGTTGTCCTTCTTCAGTTTTCTTAACTCATCATCTAATTGATATAGGTTAAATCGCTTATTTACGGCAACAGCATTCGAATCAACTGCATAAAGAGTTATATTCTTATCAACATCCTGAACCTTAATAACAATTCTATTTGTAAAAAGTTGCAAATCAATTCTTTTTGGTAAATCTTCTACCATTTCTGAATTGTCATTATCGTCTCCGCTTGGTGCCTGTAAATCAATCGCAAGCATGGCGATCTTTACTGCCGCAGTAATAGATAGCAACATTGGAATAATTACAATAAACAGGTTCATTATAGGTAGCAAATTTAATGATGAAGCTTCCTGTTTTAACATCCGCCGACTTGATGGTCTTTGAACCATGATTAATCCTTAATAGTATAACTAATTTGGTTTATTGTTTTAACACTATATTCATCAATCTCATTTACAATTTTTTCAGATCTATTTTGAAAAAATCCTTTTATAAACATTGTTGGTATAGCTATAATTAATCCATAACCAGTTGTACCCATCGCAACTGATATACCAGCTGCAAGCCTTGTCGCTCTCTCTGCTTCCGGAGCATTTGCAAGTGCTTTAAAGGATAGAATTAGTCCATAAATTGTACCTAACAATCCTATAAGAGTTGCTACTTGACTTATGATGTCAAACCAAAACAAATTTGCCGTAATTTTAGGAATCTGTTGCATAGTTGCTTCACCAAACCCATTTTCTAATGCATCTTTTAAAGCTTCACCTTTTTTCCCTGAATCTTTAGCATCTTTAAAAGAAACCAAGCCATTCCAAAAGATAAATCCCATTGTTTTCTTTTTGAAGCCT
>JAOZMQ010000218.1:0-4172 GCA_029934195.1 Candidatus Cloacimonadota bacterium
GGATTCATGGTTTTTATTATTCCCGGCACGATGTGCCGGGCTATCATAATTTATCTTTACAGGATATTTTTACAATTGGCAATAAGGTGTCATTTTAACTTCTTCTAAGTCAAGACTTCTGGAATTAGTGTCAAAAAATTCAATTATGCAAAAAAATTAAAAAACTTTCGTAATATATGTTGAACAATAATTACGGAGAATATTATGAACATAAAAAACATAGACAAAAAATTACTTTCGGGATTTCAATCCTTAAAACAGAAGAAAAGTGAAATAAACAATGATCTCGATTACAACCTTATGGGTGCATACATCGAAGGAACAGTAACTTTTTCTGAAAAGGTTGAAATAGAAAACAAACTAAAAACAGATGAAGAGTTTGCAGAACTAATGTATAAAGTAGCTCCAGAACTACGTCCACAACAAACGGTAATAAAAATGCCGGTTGTAAGAACATGGATTCCGAAGTTGCTGAAAGTTGCTGCTACTATTATTGTAATGGTTTCAGCCGGTTATGTTTTAAATCAAGAAACTTCTATAACAGATAATTCTGGTAAAATAATTTATCCAAAACCAAATGTTAGAGGGGATTCTGATACCAATTCTTTAAGCACAAACAGTTTTAAAAAAACTTTTAATGCAAAAAAAATGGAAAAGTTTCGTAATTAATGTTGAAGCGTGTTGCAAATGTTGCAACCAAAAATATAATTAACGGTTAAAGGATTGATGGAATTCTAGAAACCATGAAAATCCAAAACTATAAAGGTAAAAAAATGAAAAATCAAATTATTTTAACAATGGCAATTTGCGGAATTATGGCTACCGCTCTTAATGCTAGGACAATTTATGTTTCGCAGGAAGGCAGCGACATAGAAAAGAAAAAAGCCATAACAACCGAAAATGTTTACGGTAGCAAATTTGCACCTGCAAAAACTATTCAAGCTGCTGTAAACATAGCAAAACCAGGCGATAAAGTCCTTGTCGGTGCTGGAATTTATTCTAACAAAGTTTCTGAAGCGTATGGAGCGTGCATGCTAAAAGTAGATTCTGCTATTACTGTTCAAAGCGAATCAGGACCTTACAACACAGTAATTGATGGTGGAGAAGACACCAGATGCGTTTTTGCTCAAAACGGTGCCGTTGTAGCTGGATTTACTTTAATAAATGGCGGAACGATGGGGTCTTCGCAATCTTCAAACTGGAAACTAAAAACAGGTGCTGGAGGATTAGCGATTGATGGTGGAATTATCAGTAATTGTATTGCTGTAAACTGCAAAGCATTTACCGGAGCAGGATTTTCTTGCAACAACGAAGGAATTATTATTGATTGTATTGCTTTAACTAACACTGCAGATATGGAAGGTGGAGGGTTTCTTGCTACAGAAGGAGGAAAACTTATCAGATGTATTGGAACAGAAAATGTAGCTATTTTTGGTGGGGGAGCAAACGTTCTTGGTGCTGAAGTTGATGCTTGCAGATTTACAGGAAATTCTGCTGTTTATGGTGGCGGAATTGTTAATGGACCTGGTTCGATTCTCAAAAATTCGGTTATTGATAACAATCGTGCGGCAGACGATGGTGGAGGCATTGTTATTGAAGGCGGAGCAAAAACTATCAACTGCACTATTGCAAGAAACTATGCTTATAGAGGAAAACAGGTTTTTATGCTTAGCAAAGGCGAAATAGCTAACTCTATTATTTATGGCGGAAGCGTTGATGAAACAGGAAGCTATTATTTTCCAGAAAATGACAAAAAAAGAACTTATTCAGGGGATGTTCATAATTCTAGACTTGCTCCAGTTTATCCAGGAAGAGGAAACGTTAATTTACCTCCTTCTTTTGTTAATCCAAGTGCTGGTGATTATCAGTTGTTAGATTATTCTTTGTGTATTAATGCTGGGGACAATGATTCTATTAATAACGATACTGACATGAACGGAAATCCAAGAGTTCATGCTGGGGAAGTTGATCTCGGGGCTTATGAAAATCAGAATATCGAAGTTGCTTCTTTGGATGCAATCGGCAAAATTAAAGCGAAAGTAAACTTAAAATGGAATGCTGTTTCTAAAGATAAAATCAGTTTCGCTGGAGAATTTAAAGCGCCGGCTCCAATAAAGCTTAGCAAAGATTCTGTTTATCTTGTTAGCATTGGCAACAAAGTTATCAGCTCGTCAGATTTAGAATTGAAAAAAGTAAGTTCAAACGGTAGAAAAATTAAATATATTTCTGCTAAAGGAGAAACTCCAAAAGTTTCTCTGGCGGTTTCGCTCGACAAAATCGGTGTTCAAACAAAAATTGCTGGGAAAATTCAAAATGATGATCTCTCAAATGAATTTACAAGCTATGGTATAGAAAATGTTACTACCGGAAAAGAAGGAGAAGCAAAATCTATACCGACTAAAATGATTGTTGCAAACATTCATACAGAAAACATCGCTTCAGAAATGAATTATAAATCTAAGCAAGACAAAAAAGGTAACTTAAAGTCTAAAAAATAAAAGGAGAGGAATGAAAAAATTCCCCCTTTTCTAAAGGAGGTTAGGAGGATTTAAATAATAACAAAACAATTTTTACAAACTATTAAAATTTAATTAATTAAACATAAAAAAACGTGGCAAATTGCCACACAACTTAAAGGTAAAAAAATGAAAACATTAAACATTAAAAAAACAATCACAGTATTAACAGCAATAACTTTAACAACAATAGCTTTCGCTTCTACAAACGAAGTCGTACAAACAGCAGGATGGCCTACGAATGGAATTCAGTATACAACGATAGAACCTGAAGAAACAAAAATTTCTTGGGGGGTTAGTTTTCCATCAACCCCAGATAGTAATATTAATGCAATTCCCATTCTTGCAAAATCGGATGAAGAAAAGAAATGGGAAAAGAGATTTAATATGAGAAGAAAAAAATCCAAAGCAGAAGCTCCTGATAATTGGTTGGATTATTTTTCTCCTGTTCCTAATCGTGAATATTATAAAGCACCTGCGGATAGTGGTGTTGTCTATGAAGAATATTCTGCTAAAAAAATTCTTCCTATTGGTATGTTTATGGAGGGTGAAGATACTTGTATTCTTTATCAAAAATTTGAACACAACCAGATTTATAAATCTTTACGTTTACATTATGATTATATTAACGATTTAACAAATAAAAGTGTTCACTTTAATTCAATATCAAATGTTATTGGTTCAAAAATTTATTTACAAATAATTGATGAAGAAGGAAACTTGAAATCAGAGAAAGGTATTGAGTTATTTGATGACCAAGCAGTTGTCGCTGAAGGAACATATGGTGAAAAATACCATTGGAGTTACTTTACTGATGGTAGTTCTAATCTTGTTTCGATGGATCTTGATATTAAACCTCATGGTTCTTATTCGATGGTAGGATTACTTGATGTAGGAAAAGAAATACTAATATATGGAAAAACACTTGAGGCTAAAATCTTTAGCCCATGGACATTTGTTTATAATACACGTGAAAATCCAATATTAGATGGTGCGCTTTATTATCTTGAAAATAGCGAACTAAAAAGAGTTGATTTTGATTCGTGGTGTTCCGGAAGATACATAAATTTTGGAGACAGAGATTTTATATCTGGTAGAGCAGGAAAGTATTTACATGTTATAGGCGAAGGAAATACACCAACGCATATAGGACAAAAATCTGTACAAAATCGCGTTTGGCGACTTTCCCCAAGATAATAATTTTAATTAATCAAAATTGTTAAATCAGCCGCAATGGTTAACGCCATTGCGGTTGTTTATAGTAATAACATTTTTTGTCTATTGCAATCGACAAAAAATGTTGAATGAAAAAAGCAAGACAAAAAATTGCCAGTTTGGCATAGAACCAGATTAACAAACTAAAAAAATGAAAAAATATTGGATTCCTATAACTATTCTTGGCCTGATTGTTGCACGAGCAATTGCAAATTTGCTGTTGCCTGCTCCTTACCTTTTTTATGATGAACAAATCTATTTCTGGATAGCAAGACATTACGAAAAATGGGGGACTTTTCATTGTGGGCATGATGTTTTTCCTAGGCTGCGCGTTCTTTATCAATGGTTGATTTCCCCAGCGTGTGGTTTGTCTTTTCAAACTGCTTTTCGTTCTATTCAACTAATTAACTGGGGACTTTTCGCAATTACTTTAACAGCATT
>JAOZMQ010000218.1:4272-5686 GCA_029934195.1 Candidatus Cloacimonadota bacterium
GCCTGTTCTTTATTATTTTTGGTTTTATCAGATAATTCAGAAAATCAACTTTTTAAATTTTTATGGGTTTGTGTTGCAATATTTTTGTTTGGTGTCGCTTTTTTTGCAAAACCGCATATTGCAATTATTCTACCTGCCCTTCTCGCTGCTTTTTTAGGTAGCAAATTTGGAAAATGGTGGTGGTGGATAACTGGAATAGCTTGTGCGATTGTTGGCGGATTAGTTGTAATTACATTTGTAGCTTCTGGAAGTTTTCCAAAAATAGTCGAGATGATTTTTCATTCTTCAAAGATAAGAATATTTTCTGTTCCGAAATTCTTTTCTTCATGGGGATTAAATTTTATTAGGTATATGGCGCTGCCAATAGTAGTTTGCGGAATATTGCCACCAATAGCTTTGCTAATCAAAACTCAAAATTCAAAATTCAAAATTCAAAATTTTGTTGTTGGTTTATGGGTAATATCGGCGATAATTGTTTCGTGGTTTGCAACATGGCGAAATATAACTTATTGGCAGGCAGATATTTTTGAAAGATATTTCGGAATAGCTCTTCCGCTTATTGCTGGCGTTGGAATGATGTCATTAATGAATTTAGAAAAGATTTCACGAAAAAAAGTCGCAATTATAATTTTTTCGATTTTGCCAGGATTGTTGCTTTTGATTCCTGTAATGGCACAAAGAACAGACGAAAACGCCCCAGGTACACTTTTTTTCTATTTACTTGCAAATAATATTAATGTTTATGTTATGGGAGCAGTAGTTTGCACAACGTTTTTTGTAGCTGTTTTTATGCTGCTGAAATCCAAAACAAAACAAATAAGTGTAACTTTTGTTGTTATGGCAATTTTGTTTGTTGCTTCTGGCTGGCGATTGGCAAATTACAGTTCTGGAATGAAAAATTCCGGACAGGCTTACTGGAAAATGATAGAAGAAAACTGCATAGACGACAAACCAATTATTTTGCTTTCTGTGGGTGTGCAGACATCCTGGCTACATTCAAAACTTCGTGCGGAAAATCTGTGGATAGAATATGATGTTACTGGAATTAGTAATCAGGATATTATGATGCAACTTTCTGGAAATACTATGGTTGCAGGCGAAAAATGGGTAATTGCACCAGTTTGGTACAAATTAGATTTTTTGGAAATAGCAAAAACAAACGGATATATTCTTTATCGTGGTAAATCTAAAACTCTTGAAGAAAATCCTAAAGATTTTCTTGATTCTATAGAAGGAATAATGGCTAACGGAAAACTTTCGCTGACAAATGTTTATAAATTTAAGCTTCCGGGAACAACTAATTTAACCGCACAGGTAGGAGTAGAAATTCGCACAGATAACGTGTCAGAAGATATAACCGGGAAAGTTTCTATCGTAAATTTTTATGATGCGACTGAAACAAAAACGAAAAAAT
>JAOZMQ010000219.1 GCA_029934195.1 Candidatus Cloacimonadota bacterium
TATTATAGACAACTTCGATACCTGCAACTCTTAAACCATGACTGGAATTTTCAACTCTTTTTTCAATGATCTGTTTCAATAAAAGACCATCAGCCTCAAAGATGATAATTTGACTATCAAAGGGTAGAACATCAAATACATTTCTGTAAGTAATTGGACCTGTTGGGATTTCACCTCTGATTCCACCGAGATTTAAAAAAGAAAAATCAGCACCGGTGCCTTCCAACATGGCATCACAGACTAAATTCCCAACAATACTTTGTGCACCTTTTCCTGCTTTTGACAGATAAACTGAAGTTATACCAACAACATCATCCATTCCTTTTTCAGCTTCTTTTTGCATTTCTTCAATACTTAAACCAATCTCTTCATCCGGAATAAATTCATCTTCAAAATTTGTGAGTAAAATTCCATCTCTGATAGTCGGAGATTCCCACCCACAAATACTTTTGGTTTCACTGTCAATTTTAATGATAATGTGACCAATACTGCTTCCATAAGCATATCCTTGCATAACAAGTGTGTGTGTAATAGGATCTTCCCACGGTTCTTTAAAACCTTTATGCATATGTCCGCCAAAAATCAAATCTATTCCTTCAACTTCATGAGCAATTTCTTGGGCATCGTAACCCCAATACCTTATCGGAGATTGATTTTTATTTTTAACATAACGTCTTTGATAAGCTGGTTCGGGAGCATAAGGTAAACCGAAATGAGCTACAACAATTACAATATCAGCACCTTTTTCTTTGACAATTTTTATATATTTTTCAAGAGAAGTTTTTGCTGAGAGAAATTTAACATTTTTAATATGCTCTGGGAAACTCATTTTTTCTGTATCTGTAGTTGTTACCCCAATAACTCCAATTTTCATTCCCAATTTTTCAAAGATTAGATAAGGAGTTACATAATCTACCAGTTTTCCTGTTTTTTTATTAATTATATTACATGATAAAATTGGGAATTTAGCAAGTTTATAAGATTCTATCAAACGTTCTTCACCAACATCATATTCATGGTTTCCAACAACAGATAAATCATAATCTATTTCATTCATATATTGAATAACTGCTCTTCCATCTGTAACAGTACCAATAGGATGTCCTTGAAAAAAATCACCGGCATCAAAGAGAAAATTATCCCGAGTTGTCAGATCAGCTTTTTTTCTAACAGATTTTATATAAGTTGCTGAAGAACCTCCACCGCCAATAATTGGGGGAAAACTTGGATTCATATAAGTTGCCGGATACCTATCAATTCCCCCGTGAATATCATTTGTAAAAAGAATATCCAATGTTAATTCCTCAGCTTGAAGAATTTGAATAGAGAAAATAATAAGGGTTAATATAATTAGAGAAAATATTTTTTTCATTTTGTACTCACTTTTATTTTTTTAAATTACCAGCTAAATGTTATTGAAGTCATAATCTTTAGGAAATTTTCGTTAATGCTATCTTTGTTTTCTCGGTCAGCAGGAATACGATAATTCCATAAAACAGATTCATAATTAGCTGAACCGGAATAATTTCCATCATTATAATAGCTGTCAGCAAATTGATCTTCTTGTTGGAATTCTCTGTTAGCAAATTCAGCAGAAACGTCAAAAATCAGATTTTCTGTTATAGGGAAACCGGTTCCAGCGGTAAAAGATGGTAAAGCAATTTCTGTATTTACCGGATCACTTTCATATCTAAAACCAAAACGTAATGGAATTTTATTAGCAAGATTATGTTCAATTCCGAGAGAATATGTGAAAATGTCATCATAATTTGAATCTACATTAGACCAATTAATTTTTTCAATATCTACATTCATAGTTGTTCTAAAAACATTTTGTGGTTTATAAGTAAAACCTAATTTAAGTTTAGCTGGAATTTTAATCTCTGAATCTGCAGATTGAATACCATTTTGGAAATTTTCAACATCAATTGTAGTTTCCGGAGAAAAAGAAAAACCTGCTGAAACTCTGTGATTTATTTTTATGTTTGTACCGAACATCATTTCAACGCCATCAAAATCTCTACTATTTTTTTCAATATAATCAGGTAATTCAAACAAAGAGACTTGTTGGCGAGCATAATCAGACCAGATAATTTTCGTTTCGGAATTACAATCACCTTTGAGGCTGCTAAATTTTAGTCCTAAAGAAAGAGTCTTAACAAAAGGTAAATCATCAATTTTTGTTGCAATAAGACAAGTGTAAGCATTTACAGAACCTTCATTATTAATTTCATTTATAGCAATTATTTGTGGGTATGAATTATCATTGGAACTACCATCATTTCTTACATCTTCATCATAATTATAATCAAAATTTAAATATGGATTGTAAACCAAACCAAGTGAAAACTTCATATTTCCAAATGATTGATTATAAGCAACACCACCAAAATAATTTTGATAGTAATGTGTATTTGAAACATAAACGGCATCATTGACATATCCACCAAAAGAATCATATAATGGAAGTTTTCTATCTTCTGCAATTTTATTTAAGGTAAAAGTAAATTGACTTTGAAGTTTATTTTCTATCAAACTGAGATTTGCAGGATTATTAATAGCATCTAAAACAGTTCTTCCGTCTGAAATATTTGCTCCACCCATTGAAGCTGTTCTCGCTGTAAAATTGTTGATAAGTTTTCCGTTAAATTCATCTATTATGGAATAACTGAATATATTTACCGCAAAAATTATTGTAATTAGTGTTAAAAGTTTTTTCATTTTTTCTCCTCTTAGAATTTCCAATCTATTTGTAATCGTAAAGAATTTATTGTTTCCTTAACTAAACCGGCTGAATCAAATTCATCAATTACTATATTATAATTATTTCTCATTTCAATTTCATCAACTTCATAATTTTTTATTTTATATTTTAGAGTAAGATAAAGATTATCGGAAATTTTATCGTTTATTGTGAGCCAATATTTTGTTCCTTTTTCACCCATAAAATCTATTTCCATATCCTCATAATCCCACAAAGAGCTTCCATGCCCATTCCAAAATACAAAAGATCCTACAAGTTTGATATTTGTATTCATATGATATGTATAATCTGCAAAAATATAATCTCCGTGTAGTTTTATATTTCCTACAGCTGTATCGTTAAATCCCGGATCAGGATTATTTGCAAGGCTTACATACGGAGGCATCGTCACCGCAGTGTATCGATAACCAAGTTGAAATCTATTATAATTTGACAACTTTACAATCATCTTCAAGGTTGATTCATTTGTAGTAGAAGAACCACGATTTGCTTCGTTATCATATCGTTTTCGTTGATGTTTATATTTGGCTCTCAAAGCTAACTGAAAAATGGGTGCAAATTCTAATTCGCTTTGAAACCGTACAGATTGACGAGAATCCATCTTTCTTTCCCATAAATCCAAATGAGCGTTGGTTATGGTGAAATAGCGACTAAATCGATATCTTGTTTGGAAATAAATTCCCCGTTCAGCTTGAGCTTGAGCTGAATTTATAAACATCTCAGAAAGAAGGGGATTGGTCAGATAGTAATCTTTTTCCAAAATAGTATCATCAAATTTCTCACTTTCAGAAAATCCTCTACTGTAAGGATTATCGAAGTCAATATCATAATCACGATAAAGAATGGTGAAATTCAGGTTTTCAAATTGTGTATGAGTTGATACAATTAACGCCCCCGGATCATCACCAAGACTGAAATTACTTCCATTTACTTCTAACTCTGCATATTCACCTTGAAAAGATGTATGTCCTAAAACAGTACCCCAGTTAAGACCGATAACTCGCCGATAATCTCTATCGTAAGAAGAAGTTTTTGTTGAATACAAACCAATAATTTCAGCATCTGTCGGTTTATATTTGTTATGAGAGCTGGAATTTATACTCAGCAAATTTTGTAATTCTTGCATAGTTTGAGGAACAATAAAATCTCTGTCATATCGTGCTTCATAACCGGTAATACCCACAAAAGTACCAATTAATGGAGAATATTGCAAATGAAATCCTATTAATTTTTCTTCAACAGCATCTCTTACAGTTGTTAGTTTTTCACCTTTTCCAACGACTTTTTCATCTTCCGGTCTTAATGTTGATGTGATAAAAGCAAAAGCTTCATCGTCATCATCTCCAAAAATACCGTTATTATTTGTATCATAAAGGACAGCATCTTTTTTATCAATGGAAGTAAAAAAAGCACCATTAAATTTGGAATAATTGATTTCAAGTCCTAAACCGCGAAGTGAATATTCTTGTGTTCTGGAAAGATCCCCAATTATTCCTGAAATCCTTTTACTAAAACCCAAACCGGTTTTTCTTGAACTATAGAAATCTGAATTTTCCATTACCAAACCTTCTCCAAAAGTAGCTCGATAATTTCCAATAAATGTTTTCATCTTTAGGCTTTCAAGATTGTCAATTCCAAAATCATTTTTCTTAAAAGGATTTCCAGCATAACCAATAAATAATTTTCCATCTTGCAAAATATCATCAGCGTTACAATCCATTAATGATTTGCTGAATTTTGGAGAATAATACATGAATCCGGATTTGAAATTATTGTATCTAATTCTAAGTTTATTCATAACAGCAGGATAATTGTTATTAGCCCCAACAATTCCCATTTCAGCATATTTATCTTCAAGAGGAATACTATTATATTTTAATTGATAGTCAAAATATACTTTATTATTGGCAGATTGATCTTTATAAAGAACATAATTTCTAAGATTTCTTGCTCCATAATATGAGATTCCATCAGTGTTTCTCAAATCTCGATAATCTGCAACAGAATCATTTTGAGCAACTCTTCTAACAATGGAAGCAGCATCTACCGCAGAAACAGAAGGAATATTCATTATTTCTGCAAAAGTAAGTTTGTTTATATTTCTTGGTG
Source organism: Candidatus Cloacimonadota bacterium (assembly GCA_029934195.1). GTDB lineage: Bacteria > Cloacimonadota > Cloacimonadia > Cloacimonadales > JAOZMQ01 > JAOZMQ01. The sequence continues at coordinate 4,874 of JAOZMQ010000219.1, forward strand.
TCATCAGATAATCTTCCCAAACATCTGACATTCCTTCCTGAACTCCATCATCACCGCCTAATCTTTGCAGAAGAAAATAAATATCTTCTCGACGTTGATCAATCTTGTTTTTTCCAGAATAATGAGAAATAATAACCATTGGTTTGAGTAACAGAAGGGTCTTTTGATCTATAGAATCAATTTTTCTCAAATCAAAAATGCTTTTGAAAAATGCGATATTGTTCCTATAATCAATAATATCTTCTGCTTGTTCTTTTGTAATTGGAAGCTCTTTAATTTCCTCATTTGTTGCAATGTTGAGATCAAGCTTTTCATACACTTTTGCTGTCAAAGACATAATTGTAAATGTTAGTAGCAAAATAAAGACGATTTTCTTCATAAGTTTTCCTTATTAGTTAATTTGATTTTAAATAATAACCAACAATCTATAATGTAAAATTTCTGTCAACGGCTCATTGTTTTTTTTGATAATTTGATTGTTATTGAGTTAAAACGTAGTTGACATAAATTTTGGTATTTGAAATTTATAGAATAATAAGTCCAATTACAAGTAGTAAAAGAAGACTTTTTTCGTGCTTTTCTTAGTTTGATATTTTTTTATATAATATCTGAATAAAAAAGGATTTTTTAACCATGAAGGAAATGAAGTTAATGAAGAAAGATAAATGGGAAATTATATATTATTTAGCGTTATAGAAGCGACAAAAAAATTTAGAAAAAGTTAGTTTTCGTTCAAGTACTCGTTTGTGAAAGAATGTGGTGATTTATCCCAGAGAAAATGAAGAATTGCACACATAAAAAAGATTT
>JAOZMQ010000220.1 GCA_029934195.1 Candidatus Cloacimonadota bacterium
AATAATTTCCCAATTAATCTTTCTTCATGAACTTCATTTCCTTCATGGTTAAAAAATCCTTTTCGTTCATATATTACATAGTACTTGAACAAAAAGGATAAAAGCCACTGATTGCACGAATTAGCACAAATTCAAAAGAATAAACTCTTATTAATAATGGATAAAATAGAGAAAGAATTTAAAATCATCCTAATACTTGTAATTTCTCACTATTTTTCGTCTATTATTTATTTTCTTAAATCCGTGTAACTCTGCGTGAATCAGTGGCTTATTCTTTTTCGTTCAGATACTGCCCATAAGAAAAATAGTTGAGAAGAGATGTTGTCGCTATAATTGTTGATTGTATAATCTATCATTGAAGTAAATTGAGAAATCTTTCAAATGGAATGTCAAGTTAAAGAAGATATTTTTCAAAAGTCAATCAGCGATACTTTGGAATTAAAAGCTATAGCTTCATTTGTAAAAACATTAAATAATATTTACAAGTTTTTTATAATTGGTATAAGATGAGATTTATTAGTTTTAATAGTATTATAAATTCAAGATATGGGAATGAAATAATTAATTGGAATAATTTATGGGGTGGATGAGGGGACTTGAACCCCCAACGCCTGGAACCACAATCCAGTGCTCTACCGATTGAACTACAACCACCATAAGAAAATGGCACGCCAGTAGGGATTCGAACCCCAGACCCTCGGCTTAGAAGGCCGATGCTCTATCCAACTGAGCTACTGGCGCACATTAAATGGTAGCGGCGCAGGGACTCGAACCCCGGACACTCGGATTATGATTCCGATGCTCTAACCAACTGAGCTACGCCGCCATTTTAATCGTACGAATAAGGTAGCGAGGGCAGGATTTGAACCTACGGCCTTCGGGTTATGAGCCCGACGAGCTACCACTGCTCCACCTCGCATCAAACGTGAGCACATATTTTGAATGAGCAGTTTATGTGTCAAGTGATAATATTAAAAAAATAAATGTCTTGACTGTATGGACAAAAAATTCTAATAGGAACTTACTAAAATAAAACGAGATAACGAATATGTACAATGAAATAATTATAAATGTTCACCCCTTTGAAACACGAGTAGCAATTCTCGAAGATAACAAATTGGTTGAACTGATTGTTGAAAAAAAAGAAAACCAAAATGTAGTTGGCAACATTTATAAAGGGATAGTTCGTGATATTCTTCCTGGAATGGGAGCAGCCTTTATTGATCTTGGAATTACAAGGACAGCATTTTTGCATTATTCCGATATAGATACTGATTTTCTTGATATAGATGAAGAAGATATTCCAAAAATTAAGAAAATCCGAAATGACTCTTCTAAAATTGGCAAGCTTATTAAAGAAGGACAAGAAATTTTAGTTCAAGTACAAAAAGGTCCTATTGGAAAAAAAGGAGCTCGATTAACCGGTCAAATATCCATTCCAGGTAAGTTTTTGGTTTATTTCCCAAATAATAATAAAATAGCAATTTCGAGGAAAATTCAAAATTCTCAACAAAAAGCAAAAATCAAATCAATCTTAAAAAAAATAAAAAAAGACGATGTTGGCTTAATAGTCAGAACTGACGCTATTAAAATGAGTGAAGATGAATTTAAACAAGAATACAAGGGTTTAGAAAAAACTTGGGAATTAATCGAAAAGCAGAAATTGTATGCAAAAGCACCTGTTTGCGTTTTTGATGGAAATGATTTATCAAGCACTCTCATTAGAGATCTTTTTAGCTCAAAAGTTGATAGATTAGTAGTTGACAATATGTCGTTTAGAAATTCCTTACTTCATCAACTCAATTTAGCAACTCCAGAATTAGGTGATAAAATAGAGCTTTATCAAGAAGACTCTTCTATTTTTGACGCTTATGGAATTGAAAAAGAAATTCAAACTATTTTCAATTCAAGAGTGAAACTTCCAAATGGTGGAAATATTGTAATTGAACAGACAGAAGCTCTTGTTTCAGTAGATATAAATACAGGAAGTTTTACTGGAAAAAGCCATTATGATGAAACTATTAAACGTACAAATATTGAAGCAGCTGCTGAAATTGCTCGCCAAATACGTCTAAGAGATCTAAGTGGAATTGTCGTTATAGATTTTATTGATATGAAGTTAGATTCAGCAAGAGCTGAAGTTCTAAGTACCCTCAAAAAGAATTTAAAAAATGATCGAGCAAAAAATAAAGTTTACCCTTTTGGTCCTCTTGGACTTGTTATGCTCACAAGAAAAAGAACTCGGACAAATTTACTACTCGGCTATTCTGAACATTGTCCTTGTTGTAAAGGTACAGGTAGGGTTATATCTCGTGATTCTGTAGCAATGAAACTTTATAGATGGCTATCTCGTGCAGCATATTTTATTGAAAATATTCCTTTACGAATTGTCGTGCATCCAAATGTAAATAAATTTCTTGAATCAAATCCAAATTATTTTAGCAAGATACCAAATAAAATAGAAATTGTCCCTGATGATAAAATTGCACCTGGAAATTATAAAATATTTGACCTTAAAAATAAAAAAGAAATTACTGCTAAATTTAATGCTTGACATACATTTAAGCTAAAATTTTTTGAGTAAACCCCGATCGAAAATAGATAAATTAAGGAGTATATATAATGTACGCTATCGTTGATTTTAAAGGTCAGCAACTTCGTGCCGAGAAAGATAGAACTTTGAAAGTAGCTTATCTTGCAGATAAAGAAATTGGTGCAGCAGTTGAAATTGATAGAATTTTAGTTCTTCAAGATGAAGATAATGAAATATATATTGGACAACCAATTGTAGAAAATGCTAAAGTTTTAGCCGAAGTTGTAAGGCATTTTAAAGATAAAAAAGTAATTGTTTTTAAGAAGAAAAAAAGAAAAGGTTATTCAAAAAAACAAGGTCATCGTCAAAATTACACAGAATTAAAAATAAAAGATATTGTGAAATAAGAGGTAACAATGGCTCATAAAAAAGGTGTCGGTAGTACCAGGAATGGTCGAGATAGTAATGCTCAATATCTCGGAGTCAAAAAATATGATGGTCAAATAGTTAATGCTGGTAACATCATAGTTAGACAACGAGGAACAAAATTTCACGTTGGAAAAAATGTTGGAATTGGAAAAGATTATACAATTTTCAGTTTAATCGAAGGTTATGTAAAATTTGAAACAAAACGAGCAGGGAAAAAGTTTATCAACGTTTATCCCGAAAGAGTATAAATATTTAAAATATTGAAAATTATTAGCAGTCGAAAGGCTGCTTTTTTTGGTTATAGTAAGTAAGACTAAAATAATATTAGATGTAAGTTTCTATAAAATGGTAAATGAAACTTATATGGAGGAAAAATGAATAATAATCCAGCAAGTAATGTTTTGGTAAACAAAATTGATCAAGTTCTACAAAATCATCAAGAAGTGATAATTAATCCGGAAAGAAAGAAGATTATTTCTCTAACTATTAAGAACAAAGATGCAGTAGTTAGTGCAAATGGTTCACTTGCAGTTTGGACTCATCCCGAATCAACAGGAAGAAGTCCTAAAGATACTCTAATCGTAAAAAGAGCAAAAAGTGAAAAAAATATAGATTGGGATTCTCCCAATAATATTCCTGTAGATCCAGAAACTTTTGACATGGTTTTTGAAGATGCACTTGAGCAACTTGGCAAATGTAAGCAACTTTTTATTACTGACCGCGTTCTTGGTGCTGATTCCAAATATGCTCTTCCAACAAGGACAATTTCCGATAAAGCTATAGTTGCTTTATTTACAGACAATATGTTCAGACCCGTACCTAAAGATATTAAAAAATCTGTTTTTTCAGATGAAAATTTTACTCTTATTGTTCTTCCAAATTTTAAACTTGATAGAAGTCGTTATGAAGGAAAACTAAGAAAACTTGCCAATGGGAAAACTTCCAATATGTTTATCGGAATGGATATGGACAGAAGAATTGGGATAATTTGCGGTTCAGCTTATTGTGGTAGCGTGAAAAAAACCTTATTTACTGTGATGAATTATTATCTTCCATTCAAAGGAGTTTTACCACTTCATTGTTCTTCAAATGAAGGTATAAATGGTGATTCTGCATTATTGTTAGGTCTTTCCGGTACAGGGAAAACAACACTTTCTTCCGACCCTAAACGTGCATTATTAGGTGACGATGAGCATGGTTGGAGTGATCGAGGTATTTCAAATTTTGAAAATGGATGCTATGCAAAATTAATAAATTTACAGAAAGACAAAGAACCTGAAATTTACGATGCGTCTTTCCACGAAGATATAGCTGAAAATCATGGAGCAATTATTGAAAATTGTATGATGTGGCCTGATGGAACTTTTGATCTTGATGATGAGAGACTAACTCCAAATTCCAGAGCTTCATATCCATTAACTTTTTTAACCAACATAAAAAAATCATCAACTTCTGGACATCCGAAAACAATTTTATTTTTGACTGCTGATGCTAATGGAGTTCTTCCTCCAATTTCTAAACTTACAAAAAATCAAGCGATGCTTTGGTTTTTGATGGGTTATACGAGTAAACTTGCAGGAACAGAAACCGGTATCACAGAACCTCAAACAACATTTTCAAGATTTTTTGGCGAACCTTTCATGCCACTAATTCCAGAGAAATACGCATCAATGCTGGGTGAAAAGATGAAAGAACATGGAACTCAAGTTTATCTTGTAAATACCGGATGGAGTGGTGGTCCTTTTGGTGAAGGTTCGAGAATGGACATTAATCTTACCCGTTCTCTTGTCAACGCAGCTTTGTCCGGTGTAATGAAAAATGTTGAATATATAGAAGATCCACTTTTTCATATTCAAGTTCCTAAATCTATTCCGAAAATTGATTCAGAGATTTTAATCCCAAGAAATACTTGGAAAAATAAAGAAGCTTATGATCTTCGTGCTAAAAAATTAGCAAGTGAGTTTAGTGCAAAATTTGACAAATCATACGGAAATAAAAACATCAATCAAGATATTAAAAATCAATGTCCTGGTAAATAAATTTAACCACTCCCGCTTGATTAAAAATAGCGGGAGTTTTTTTATTTAATATGTATAAAATATTAACTATCACTCAAGCTATTTTCATAATCAGTTGCTCAAGTGGTAATTATTACACAACAAACGATAAAGTACAAAGATCTCCTAGAAAACGCTACTACAATTCAGCAGGTAAAGAAGAAGCAAAAAAGTTTAAAACCACTGAACCCAAAAAAATCATTTCAAAAACAGAATTTTATGCCATGACTTCATTTTATGGGAAAAAATTTCAGGGAAAACCTACTGCAAGTGGTGAACTCTATAATATGTACCATTTTACTTGTGCTCACAAAAAATTACCGTTTGGTACAAAACTCCAAGTTACAAATGAAACTTCAAAAAAAACAGTCATTGTAAAAGTTAATGATCGAGGACCATTTGTAAAAGGAAGAGATCTTGATCTATCTTATGCAGCGGCTAAAAAAATCGGACTTATACCTTACGGAGTAAAGCGACTTAGAGTTAAAATTATCAAATAGTGTCTGAACGAAAAAGGAATTTTTTAACCATGAAGAACAGAAGTTTATGAAGAAACATTAATTGGGAAATTATTTATTTCCCAGCTTCATAGAAGCGATATCTCTGTAGCCCAATGCGTTAGCGTTGGGTAAAGA
>JAOZMQ010000221.1 GCA_029934195.1 Candidatus Cloacimonadota bacterium
ACCCAACGCTAACGCATTGGGCTACATAGATATCGCTTCTATGAAGCTGAAAATATATAATTTCCCAACTAATCTTTCTTCATGAACTTCTGTTCTTCATGGTTAGAAAATTCCTTTTCGTTCAGATACTATTTAGAGTTATTTACCAAGTGCAGAACTGACAATTTCTTGTGCTTCAATTTGGATTTTTTCCAAGTGATTCTTCCCAAGAAAACTTTCAGCATAAATTTTATAAATATTTTCTGTACCGGATGGTCTTGCTGCAAACCAACCATTTTCTGTAACTACTTTCAAACCACCAATTGGTGCATTATTCCCAGGAGCATTTGTCAATTTTTGAATTATCTTCTCGTTAGCCAGCGAGTCCGCCTTAACCATTTCTGGTGATAATTTTTTTAGAATATTCTTTTCATCTAAAGAAGCTGGAGCATCAATTCTTGCATAAATTGGAGAGCCAAATTCATTTTCAAGCTTCTTGTAATGATCGCCGGGGTTTTCTCCAGTAACTGCTGTTATTTCAGCTGCTAATAGATTAAGAATAATTCCATCTTTATCAGTAGTCCAAACTTCTCCATTTTTTCTTAAAAAAGAAGCACCTGCACTTTCTTCACCACCAAAACCAAAACTTCCATCTAATAATCCGTTTACAAACCACTTAAAACCAACTGGGACCTCGGATAAATTTCTTCCGATTTTCTTTACAACACGATCAATCATTGAGCTTGAAACCAAAGTTTTTCCAACTTTAGCGTTAATATTCCATTTATTTCTACTATTAAAAAGATATTGAATCGCAACTGCAAGATAATGGTTTGGATTGATTAATCCATGATTTCCTGTAACTATTCCATGCCGATCAAAATCCGGATCATTACCAAATGCTATATCAAAATCATCTTTTAACTTTATCAAACCAGCCATTGCATAAGGCGATGAACAATCCATTCTTATTTTACCGTCACGATCAACACACATAAATGAAAAAGTAGGATCAACATTTTTATTTACAACTGTTAGATTTAATGAGTATTTTTCAGCAATTGGTTGCCAATAATGTATTCCAGAACCACCCAAAGGATCCACTCCTATTTTCAAATTTGATTGGCTAATAGCTTCCATATTAATGATATTTTCCAAATCATTCACATACGGCATAAGAAAATCTTGTTCGTGAATATAATCTGAATTTAGTGCTTTATTGAACACCATTCTTTTTACATCTTTGAGATTATTAAAAAGAATTTCATTGGCTCTATTCTGGATAATATTTGTTATTTCAGAACCAGCTGGACCACCAGTTGTAGGATTATATTTAAAACCACCATCGGTTGGTGGATTATGAGAAGGTGTAATAATTACCCCATCAGACAGATTATCTTTGTTTACTTTATTATATGTAAGTATTGCATGTGAAATAACTGGAGTAGGCGTATATTCAAACCCTTTATGTATGATAGTTTGAACTTGATTTCCTGCAAATACTTCTATTGCTGTAATATGTGCCGGTTCAGAAAGTGCATGAGTGTCCATTCCAACAAATAAAGGTCCGGTAATCTGATTTTCTCTTCTGTAATCACATATAGCTTGGCTTATAGCAAGTACATGAGATTCATTGAAACTTGATGTTTCAGCTTTTCCACGATGTCCAGAAGTTCCAAATGCGACAAGATTGGATTTTGATTCAAGATTCGGGAAATTACGATAGTATTGAGAAATTAATCGAGGGATATTTGGTAACATTTCAGGAATGACTTTTTTCCCAGCTAATTTGTGAATAAACATATTATCTCCTATGATTTTTCTGCAACATATTTTTTAGAAAAATTCCAGTCAATTAATTCTTTTGGGTAGATAAATTTGGTATTCTTCAAAAGTCGTTTACTCTTTCTGAATTTCTTTGTGAATAAAAGCACTCTGCTTCGTTTTTCTGTGGAAACAGGCGTTCCCAGCTTTTTTTTGCGGAATTAAATTATTGTAATTATTAACAACCCCCATGTTGCTGAAATTGATTTCAATAATTAGTCTTGACAGAAAACAATCAAACAAAATCACTCCCCCCCATAGGGGTATAAAAAAAATAATGGCGGTAATATGACAGAAAAATTAAAATTATTAAGTGGTTTAATGAATTTGGGAATGAACGAACGAAATGCAAAAGTTTATCTTGCTCTTCTAACAAAAAAGGATGTTTCAGTTCCAATGCTTCACAAATTAACAGGGATAAAACAGAATAAGCTTTATGAAGTAATTAACAACTTAATCCGTGCTGGTTATTGTTCCGAGAAGAAAAATGGGAAGAAAAGATTTTTTAATGCTACTAATCCCGAAACCACTATTGGACGTGAATTAAGTAAAATAGAAGAAAATTTAAATTCCGGATATGAGCTTAAAGATTCTTTGGTTAATCTTTTCAATAACATTGAAAACATAAAAGAACCATTTGAATACATTGAGATCGTTCACGGTAATAATAACATTCATAATATTTATTTAGAAATTATGAGTTCTTCAAAATTAGAGCTTTTCAGTTTCTGTCGCCCTCCTTTTGTTGGTACAACTATCAAGAAACAGAATGAGCAATTTGAGATCTACAGTTCGTTCCTGAAAAAAGGTGGAGTAGGTAGAACTATCTATGAAGTAAATAAAGATTCACCACCGATTGTGTTTAGAATATTAAAAGATAAGACAACAGGAGACGGAGAATTTCGTATTGCTCCCAAACTTCCATTGAAAATGAATATTTTTGATAAAAAAACATTAATGATAGCTGATAAATCTGTATTAGCAGGAGAAAATGAACTTTCAATGACAATTATAAAAGAGAAAACAACTGTTGAAGGATACTATACTTTAATGGAATTTTTATGGGAGCAAAGTGAAAAATTCGAAACTTGGATAATTGGAAAAGAAAAATTGATGGAAACCAAATTAAAAGAGTATGAAAGTTCTTTTAAAAAATAAAAAAAATAGGAGAAAATTATGAGAAAGAAATGTTTATTACTTTTAGTTTCACTGCTTATGGCTACTATTATATTAGCACAAGAATTTAGTGAAATTTTACCCGGAGAAGATGGAAAAAGATTAAGTGATTACGAAATGAATTACACTTCAAGAGATGTTGAGATTTATAATGTAGGCGATCAACTCGAAGGCGATTATCCTAATAACATAGTTTTTTCACCTGATGGAACTAAAATCTTTGTAGCTAATAGAATTACAGGAAATGTTACTATATTTGATGCAGCTACAGAATTGGTTATTGATAATGTCGCTGTCGGTTCAAATCCGGTTAATCTCGCGGTTAATGATGAATACGCTGTTGTTCCTTGTGCATTTTCATCTGATGTTTATATTATCGATTTAACAGATAACAGCATTGCCGCACAAATTGCCGTGAACGGTGAGCCTGTATCTGTTGTGCTCAATCAGAATAAAGCTTATATAGGTTGTGATACTGATGCTTATTTCGATGATGAATGTGCAATTATTGATTTATCAACATTACAGCTTGAAAATACAATTACCAATTTCCCTGTAAAAATCATTTCTTATATTATGACATTTTTTCACGGTAGAAATATTTATAATTACTCAAAATTCACAGTAACCGATGATGGTGCTTATGTTGTTGCCGGAGATTGGGATGATGGAATAAATTTTTATAACACTATTACCGGAGCAATTGATCATTCTATAGCTACAGATGTTGTAAAGAATGTCTCAAAATCCGGTAATGGTTCAACTATAATCGGATTTAGTAGTAATAATGTTTACCAGATTAGTACGGATTCTTATTCTCTTATGACAACTGTAAATACTGGAGCTGAACCATTGTGGTTTCCTCAAATTGGAATAGCAAATCAAAATGGGAATAAAGCATTTGTCTCTTTGCAAAATAACAAAAGTGCTATTATAAATTTTTCAACTTCTTCTCTTAATCTATTTCCGGATACATATACACCATTTTGGGTTGCTGTTAGTCCGGATAGAAGTTTGGTCTATTCCTGTCAGAAAAGGTTTACGGTCTTAGATTTTGAAGAAGAAGTTGTTTTAGGTCAACTCATACAATTATCATCTTTTATTGGAGCTGTTTCACCGAATACAAATAAGGCAGTGGTGTACTCAGCAGAAAAATTTGAAGGATTATTCTTTTATGATCTGTCAGATCTATCCAATATAATAATTTATAATTATGAAGCTACCGGTTCACTACCCGAAGGGGATGCACCAAGTCGTATAAGAATCACACCAGATGGTGAAAAAGCATTGATAGTAAATGAGTTATCTCACAACCTTACTATCTTTGATATTCCCAATGAAACTATTGATTCGTTTATTGAATTTGATGGAGCACCAAGACAAGTTAGAATTACCAGTGATGGAAACTGGGCTCTTGTAATAACTACTTATTTAGAAAGTGAGCTTGTTATAATAGATATAAACAGCGGTGAAATTGTTGCGGAAATTGCTATTGGTACTGACCTTAGAAATCTTATAATAAATAGTGATGATACAAAGGCATATGTAAGAGAAGCTTCAGGTGGAATTTCTGTAATTAACTTAGATGGTGCTTCCAGCAGTATAGAAGCTCAAGTTTCCTGCGGAAATGGTACGTGGGCAAGTTACGGTTTTGGAATTTTCAGTAATATTAAGCTAACACCCGATGATGCATTTCTTTTTATTGCTTACACTCTTGGAGATAATGTTCAAATAATGGATACTGCTACAAATACAATAGTTGGAGATTTTCCAGCTGGAGCATCTCCATACAGCATCACATTCACAGATAATGGTGAATATGCAATGGTTTTGGATACTGCTGATGGTGCTTATACCATTGTAGAAGTAGATGGAGCAAATACTTCAGTTTTATGTTCAAACTCATCCATCGGATTAGTTCCCATAAGAGGAAATTACAACAGTGTACAAAATACATTTGAATTCATTACTTTTGGAGATGCCGCAACAGAAACAGGGGCAAAATTAATTACAGTCGATCCTGCAACTGGATCAGTTTTAGAAACAATAGAGTATAATGAGGAAGGAACAGGTAATGGACTGCAAATTCTCAATGATGAGAATGGAACTCCAATCGTTCTTACTTCTTATAAGATAATTCATGGAGAAGATTCTTATGATCTAAGTTCAAAGGCAAAATATATGGATTATTCACCACAAACTAATGTTGTTATGGCAATTTCTCCTGTGTTAGATGAACTATATTTCTTAGAGCTTACGGTAGTTTCTAATGCAAATGATATATTATCTTTTACAGTTCCAGAGCAAATTGGAGAAACACTAATTTATGATTTTTTACATATTGTTCAATTTGAAGTTGCAACAGGAACAAACGTTACAGCTCTTGTCCCAACAATAGAAGTATCTGAGAATGCGACTATATCTCCTGAAAGTGGAGTAGCTCAAGATTTTTCTAATCCGGTTGAATATACTGTTACTGCTCAAAACGGTGATGAACAACTTTGGATAGCAGATGTAAATTTTGTAGTATCATCACAAGATAATTCCTATCCAGCAATCACAAATCTTCTTGAAAATTATCCAAATCCATTCAATCCTTCCACAACTATTTCTTTCAATATTTCTGCAAAAGAGACAGAAAATGCAGAATTAATCATTTACA
>JAOZMQ010000222.1 GCA_029934195.1 Candidatus Cloacimonadota bacterium
CCACCGGCCGCATCCACAGCTGTAGCTGCGGCCGATGGTCGCGGTGAACCAGAAATAAGCTCACTTCAATTCGCGAGGAAAACCTAGAAAATGTGCAGAAATGAAGTACGTTTTATTGTCTAAATTACAAAAAACCCACAAGGAGCCGATTATGAACAAAACAAAAATTGCACAGTCTGCCACCGCAGGCGTGCTGGGAACAATGGCACACTGACATGATGCGCACCTCACAAAACCAAGACCCACTTCGAAGGCGATCCCTGACGTTTGAGAGGAGCGCTCTAAGCGCAGTGGTTAATCAAAGTTAGCTGGGTCATCGGTCACGAAAAGACGATAGAACCGGGTCGTGTCTGCACTGGGGTCAGGAAGGTTATAAACGGCGTTCGAACCAGAAATCACGTCGCCAAGCGATTGCCATGGAAGGGGATCACCCCTGAAATCCACGCCCGTGAGAGAGGTTTTGTATTCCACTCGGTAGTAGCGGTTTGACACCGCAAACCAGCTCAGCACGCCATCCGTTTCCTGCGAATGAATCTCCATCTCGAAGAAACTGCTACTGTTCGTTGGAGAGGTTCCGGCGGTCACCTCATCGGGATCACTCATGGAGTCTCCGTCTGTATCTGAATTTCGCGGGTCGGTTCCAATCGCCCATTCGTTTGTGTTTTTGAGACCGTCACCGTCGGGATCATCAGAAAACAGAGCGGTCAGCGTTTTAGAGAGCGTATCCATCAGAACCACGGTGTTCGTTTTCGTATAATCGGTGACGACGGCATTTGTCCATCCGTTGAACATCCAGCCATCTGCCGTAACGCTTTCCACGGAGCAAGTGACCGTTGATTCCCAGCAATATTCGGAGTGCGTTCCAATGGCCGGAACCGTCGCGCCATGCCCAGAGGCCATCGTAAGAGCATAATCACGGCTGTCCGCTTGAGCTATGGATTGTTTTGTTTCGCGCATCGGCCAAGCGGAAAAGTAGCCGCCATTGTTTTTCGCAGAGATGCTCGAATATCCTCCGCCTTTGAAGCGCAAAAAATAGGCTTGCTCTGTGAGTCGAGGTGAGGTTGTCGAAGTCCAGTAATAATCATAATTTCCCGATTTAATATTAACAAACGGATGGTTTTCGGTAAGCGCAGGTTCATGTCGACTGAAGTCAACAATTCCTCGTAACTCCACGACGTTCGGAAGCCGCCAATCGGAATGATCCGCATAGGTCAACTCTTCACACAAATTGATCGAGTTGCTCCAGTTTAATGAGTTTGCATTTCCGGGAAGAGCGTGAGGATCTTTGATCCATTCCAGACCGGTCAGATTATCCAGCACCGTTCCGTCACTGTTATCTGTAAAACGAGAGGCGGGCCATGCCACGCCCGGCTGAATATCTCCATCGTCACCGTCCTGAAAAGAGTATTTGGCACCCGTTTTCTGGACAGGAGCCTTCGCGTTTGCGACATCCTCCTCTCGAACTGGCCAGTAGAACTGATTGTAGCTCAAACCGTTAAAATTTAAGAGTCCATCCTTTGTTACAAAGCCCCACGCAGCGTCGTTAGTGGTAATTGCATAAAGAGTGCTCGACCAAAACGTAGCGTTTACCGGCATAATAAGCGGGCACCCGGATGGTTTTGCGGGAGAGTGGAAATCATAATCAAAAAGAGTGGAAAGCTCCAAAATCGTCGGCAGCCGCCAATCATCATATCCTGCAAAGGGATCACCCTCTTCGTCGGTCAGTGTGTAGCATTTTTCCACAGCACTGGCCCACGTCTTTGTATTATATTGACCGAACTCGTCTAAAGGATCTTTGACCCATTGCAAACCGGTCAGACGATCCGAGACGGTTCCGTTGCCATTATCTGTAAAACGAGGGTTCGGCGGCAACACGCCCCGGGGAAGGTCTCCGTCATCTCCATCCGCAAAAGAGGTTGTCTGTCCGGTGATCACGGGGGGACATGAAAACGAAGAGACCAGCCCGGTGCCATCATCTGCCGTTACGCTAAACCGCATCTCCTTCGAGAAATTACCGTCCCAGTCTGTCTCCATATTCCAAACAATCTGTTTGCCGTTTCCGGTCGATATCCCCGTTCCAACATCGCCCGTTACGTTTGTCGCATTCACTGGCGTAGCACCATTATTCACTACCAGTGAAACCGTTACGGCATTGGTTACATCACTGGATACATCATACGAGATTTCGATTTGTTTTGTTCCGGGGCACTGAGCATTCGAGAAGCGGATCTCTACCTCGGAAAAAACAGAACATCCAAAAACCCAAATCAGCGTGAATATAATCATTTTTTTCATATCAATTCCTTGTGTTATCCGTTTGTAGAAAAGCGGAGTGTAGCTGAACGGACATTGATTTTGGAGTTTTTTTCGTTTCAACACCTGATACGCTCTAAAACATGAAAAAAACAATCCTTATCCTTTGTTTCCTTCTCGCGGTTTTTCTTTTCCCTCTCATCATACGGCGCACGACACAGCCACAACTGCCAGCGGACCCCGTCAGCCCTACCGCGAGCGTTTTAGCAACCGCATTGGAAGCCAAACCGGATCAAAACATTGACCTGCTAATGAGTGGAGAAATTTCTCCGCAAATGAACCCCGCCCTCAATCAAATTGCGGTGGATGAACTCCGGCGTGAAATCATTCTAGATCGCCGCATCACAGAACTGGGCAACGGCGACGTGCAGCGTTTATTTCTGGTAAAAGGCGGAGGAACCTACCCCTACCACCGCATCGAAGAGCTTCTGCGCTGGGACAAAGAACAGAACGCTTACCTCCTGCTGCAGCAAAGCTTACTGGTTGCTGACCATGTTTTAGTCAAGCTTTCTGAAGAGGCTGAAGAAACGGAACTGGAGAAACTGAACCAACAGTTCGGAACCCGCACATTAAAGAAAACCTTCTTCCCGAATAAGTATATTGTTCAACTCCCCAAACCCTCCATTGACGGCATTTTCCTTGCGAAAAAACAATTTTCCAATAAAAAGAAGTGGGTTGAGCGGGTTCATTTGAACCCCATTCATGCACCAACCGCTGTTCCAAACGACCCAGACTGGGAAGACCTCTGGGGCAAACAACGAATCAATTGTACAAATGCATGGGACACCGAAACGGGTAGCACCAATATAATCGTTGCGGTCATTGACACCGGGGTTGACCTGGATCATCCAGATCTCGGAGCGAATATTTGGCGCAACCCTGGAGAGGCCGGTGCGCTGGCGACGAACGATATCGACGACGACGGAAACGGATTGATCGACGACTGGATCGGATGGGATTTCGGTCGCTCCGACAACAACCCGGACGATAACGGCGACGTGGATTATGACGGGGATTTCAGCAAAGGGGGCCACGGAACACACTGCTCTGGAATCATTGGAGCCATTGGAAACAATTCGAATCAGATCGTCGGCGTTTGCTGGAACGTACGCATCATGGCACTCAAGGCCTGCCAATATTTTTCTGAATATAACGGTTTGTATCTCTACGCGCACAACGGAGAAGCCGCGATGAAATACGCAACGGATAATGGAGCCAAGGTGACATCCAACTCCTACGGCGGCCCCGGAGACGGTTCCGCGTATCTCGATGGTGTAAGCTACCAAAACAGTAATGGCGTAATCTGCGTCGCCGCAGCCGGAAACGATGCCACAGACACCGACCAAATCCCCTATCAACCCGCAGGCGTAGACTGTCCAAACGTAATCGCGGTCGCAAGCAGTGACAGCGGAGAAAACCTTTCCAGCTTTTCAAACTACGGAGAAACTACCGTCGACATTGTAGCGCCCGGCTCTTCCATCCTCAGCACACTTCCCGGCGGCACAGCAGGATCAAAAAGCGGAACCTCCATGGCGGCTCCACAAATCGCCGGAGCGGCCGCACTGCTATTCAGCGCGAAACCTGAAATCAACCCTCTGTTTTGCAAAGAACTTCTTCTGGCTGGCGTTGAAAAATTCGCGGCGTATTCCAACAAATGTGTCGCCGACGGTCGTATGAACATCCATCAATCGCTCAAACTTATAGACAGCTTTATTATCACTGAACCGAACAAAGGATCCATCTGGTTGACCGAGCACACCCAAACGGTCTCATGGCTCAGTGAATACACCAACACTCAGGTAAAAATCGACCTCTTTCATGGAACGACCAACCTCCTTTCACTGAGCACCAACGCACTTGAATCCGCCCAACAATTTGCATGGGTTCCACCCCAGACACTAACCCAGGATTCAAGCTATCGAATCCGCCTAACAGATGTCGCAGACACAAACCGAGAGACATGGAGCGATTCCTTTTCCATCCATTTCCCATCCTCCTTATCCATCAACAGCACCTCTTTTTTCTTTGCCGCACAAACCGATCAGTCTGATCACCAGACCCTTATAATTTCCAATGAAGGAGCTGGCGACCTGACGTTCGATTTGGTTGACGAATCCGACTTTGAAAACTACACATGGCTCGACAGCGATGCGCCGGACGGCCCGACCTACAGCTGGATCGACATCTCTTCCACGGGGATCGTCGTGGACGTTTCAGACGACGACGAAAGCAACTGGAAAACCATCGGCTTCGACTTCCCTTTCTACGACTCCGTACGCACCAAATTCGTGATTGCCGATAACGGTGGAATCTCATTCACCATGCGCGACCTGCTCTATGAAAACATGCCCCTTCCCTCTGAATTCGCACCGTCAAAAAGCCTGCTCGCCTTCTGGGACGACCTCGAGACCGCCGACGGCACCGTTCTCTACCACAGCACCCCGGAGCGTCTAGTCGTCTCGTGGCTGGACGTTCCAGAATACGACACCATAAACCGCAAGCACACCTTCCAAATCATCATCTACCCAAGCGGAAAAATCATCTTCCAATACAACGATCTCTATGATGACCCCGACGAAGCCACCATCGGCATACAGTTCGACCGATTCCTCGGCCCCGCCGTTCAAGTCGCACACGACGAAACTTATCTGAAAGACAACTTCGCCATCGAATTCACACCACCAACCGAAGCGTGGGTTTCCTACATCCCTGAAAGCGGAACCGTTGCGCCGGGGGCATCCACCTCCATTTGGCTGACTGCCTCTGCCACAAACCTCAGCATCGGCGTACACTCCAACACCGTCACCCTCAGCTGTAACGATGTCGATAATCCGGAAACTCAAATCCCACTAGAATTCACCGTCACCGGCCCGCCCGGCGATGTGGACGGCGACAACCTTCCCGACAGCTGGGAAACGCAGTATTATGGTGGTCCAACCAACGCAATTCCGACCGCCATGGCATCCAACAATCTAAATACGGTGTACGAGACCTACATCGCAGGACTTAACCCCACCAACTCCGCGTCGATCTTCTTGACCTCTGTTCTCCGACCTCCGACCTCTGACCCCGTCCTTCAATGGAACAGCGTCTCCGGTCGCGTCTACAACATTTGGTGGACGAGCAACCTCCTCCATGGATTCCAATCCTTGGAAACAAACCTTACTGGCGGCGCGTTTACCGACACCAATCACAACGCCCATATCAAAGGGTTCTACAAAATTAACGTGCGACTTGAGCCGTAGAAAATCATGACCGAAAAAAACCGCTCTTTCTCGTCCTCAGCGTCACCCCGCCGCACTTCCCGCTGGATGTCGAAGAAC
>JAOZMQ010000223.1 GCA_029934195.1 Candidatus Cloacimonadota bacterium
AAGAAACTACAACGAGGAAAAAGTTAGTTAATGAAATCCCAAAAGTAGAAGTGAATTCGGATGAAGAAGATAATCCCCAAAAAGATTGGCCAAAAACAACTGAAGATGTTGCTTTAGAAATTTACTCAAATGGGAATTTGCTTAAAATTTATCCGATTAGTAAAACTGAAAGTATTTTAATAGGGAAAAAAACAAGAAGTCAAAAAGTTGTTGATATTGATCTATCCGAATATACTCAAAATACTCAATCAATTTCTCGTAATCATCTCAAAATCTGGCAGAATGATGATTATTTAATGATGAAAAATATTGGAAGTCACCGTGTTAAATATCAGGGGCAAGAAATGTTGTCACAGCAGATTGCAGTTTTGAAAAAAGGTGGAGTTATTGAGATTGCAGATTTGATTATCACTATTGTTGAGGTGTAAATTATGAAAATAATGTTTGATAGAAACTTTAATAGAGAAATTCTTCATTTGGAATGGAAAGGACGAGGGTTTAAAATCCCGAAATTATTAAACAACCGTTTTGAAGTTGAATCAATTCTCGCTGTTGGTGGAATGGGTGTCATTTTTGTAGCAAAAGATAAGAGATTGTTTAACAAAAAAGTTCTGATTAAACGCTCTCTTTATCGGGATTCTCTCTTTCAAAATAGAAATGATAAAAACCGATGGGAAGACATTAAACATATTAGAAAAACAATTGATACTGAATATGCTGCAATGCTTCACGGATGGGGAAGAAAAATTCCCAACATCCCCATTCCTCTCGATAAATTTGAAGATTTAAATCCTGAGATTTATGGTCCGCATACTGATAAATCGGGGAATAAATTTTTCGGTGAAAAAGAGCTTTATGAAACAGAGCCATACCTTGTAATTAATTATTTTACAGGAAAACCGATAAAAAAAGATCATCCTGAAGTTAATAAAAATGTTGTTGATTTTGCTTATTATTATTTACAAAATGTCGCTAATATCCTAAAGGGATTTCATCAAAAATATACTTCTAATAATACTAGTTTTGAATTTTTTTATTGCGATCTAAAACCCGATAATGTGCTATTAACCAAAGAAAAACAACTTGTTTTAATTGATATGGGAAGTTTTGCGATTCGAGTAAATGGTAAATTAGTAAATGATATTACAACCACTCCCGGATATTGTGCTCCGGAATTAAAGAATAATCAAGGAATGTATCTTTCGCCGGCTGTTGATGTTTATACTTTGGCAATTTCTGTTTTTGAACTTATTACAGAGCAGTCTCCACAATTGGATCAATTTGGTAATATTGAACTTAATTGGAAAAAATTCAATGAAATCACTGTAAAAGCAAAACAAGAAAGCTGGACTAAGATTTTCAAAAAAGCCCTCGAAGAAGACCCTCAAAAACGATTTCAGAATATGGATGAATTGCTAAGTGCATTCAAAAAAAATATTCCTATACAAAATAATTCTGAACCCCCTATAAATACGAATTATTTTCGAAAGAAATTAGTGAAACCAAAACTAATTACAAGCGAATGGAAGACACAACAAGGGTCCTATTTCTCCGGGAATATTTTTAATTTCCCAATTTGGAAATCAGAACGATTTTTTGATATTCAAACTCAAGCTTCTGAAGTTAAAAATAAAATAAAATTGGATGTAATGCACGAAAGTCTACTTCAAGAATTGTTTGAAAAATCAAAGATTAATCTTATTGAGAATCTAACATATTTGCCCGAATTATTAGAAATTACGTCTCAAAATACTTATGTGAATTATGTTCCAGAGCTCTTAAAACCAAAAGAATATGAAATAAAAAGTAACATTATGAAAAATTTATATTTATTTATGAACTTGGAAATGAAAAAAATGTCTTTAATAGGAATATCGCCTAAAACGCTTAAAACAGATATTTTGCGCAACCCGTTTATCAATGAGTTTTGGCTATTGCTTAATAAGCAAACACATCATTTTTTGGAGAATCCGCTGATTCAAAAAGTTGTAGGAAAGTCTGTAATTTTACCACCGGAATTAAAAAAAGATCGAATCTGGATTGAGGAAAGAAGCTTCTCGTATCTTGCAGGAATTAATGCTTTATTTTTGATTAATCCAGAAAAAACTTTAGAGTTATATTATAATAATAAACTTTATGAAAAAATACATTACGAACGATTTGTTAGAACTTTAGGTATAACTAACAAATTGAAAGAAATTATTCTTAACCTCATTAATCCAATTGCATACTTGCGACTTACACCTTATGAAGCTATTTCAAAGATGAAGGGTAATAAAACAAATATTGTAAAAAGAGAAGTTTTCCAAAATATCCCAAAAGGATTTCAAATTCAATATACGGAAAGTTTACTGGATCAGCGAATCCAGTTTCGAGAAATAGGAAATATAACAAAAAAAACTATTTTTTGGAAGAATGTAACCAAACATATCATTCTCCATCGAGAACCTTTTGATAATTTTAAAGAAATTCTTCAGCGGAATAAAACAGCATTTCAAATTTCAAATAAGCAAAATGTTAGTAATAAAATTTTTACTCTTTTAGAAAAATCAGTAAAAGACAAACAAATTGCAATTCTAATTATTGATAAATCAATCAATAATATGGAATACAAACTTACAGAAGTTCTTAAAAAATTCACGAAAGTAATACTTTTTTCAGAAGAAAATCCTTTTAAACTTCCAAATATTGAGCATTACCCCCTTTCAAACTTCACGATAAAAAAGGAGAGAAGAAGATGACTGAAATGCAAGAAAAGACTTTAAACAATTTCCGTAACAAAAATTATGCAGAAGCACATAAAGGATATAAAGAGATTTTGCAGACAGATAAGACAAACTCTCGATATAGAAATATAAATAATCTGCTTACCTGTATTTATTATTTGTATCTTGAGAATAAGAATGATGTTTTGTTTAAAGAGTATGAAACTTATTTATTGGAATACATTAAAATAGGAAAAGAAACAGATAATACAAATTGGGCAAACAATATCCTTGAGGATCTGATAGAATATTCTCTCGAATTGGCTTTGTCAAAATTTACTGAAAATAGAGATTCATTTAAAAAACAAAGCGAAAAACTTAAAGGCTGGCTAAAAGAATTTATTATTCCCTTTATTGAGACTCTTGAAATTCCGGTAAAAAGGAATAAAAAAATATTCTATGATGCAATATTGCAAAAAACTTTCAAAGAACGAGCAAATTTTGAGAGAATAGGAAATGAATATCAAAATGTAATAAATACTAAAATTCTTTGTAATTTTTATCTTTCTTGTACTAAAGATGAGCAGATTTACGCTCGAAGTCGGTCTAATATTTATCGCCTTCTTTCGGAATTGGTTTATAGTGATCCAACTGAAAAGAATCAAGATTATTATTTTCTTACAAAAAAAGCAGTTAAATATTTGGATAAAAGCTTGGAAGCTTATCCGCAAAACAAATTTTCAAAAAGCCAAAAACATCAAGTTGTGGATAGTTTAATAATTCAAGAACAACTTCATAGATTTGATCATGATGTTAGTTCCAAAATGTCCACGCTCCTTTCGTTAATTAAAAAATTAAAGCGCAAAAATCTCGATTTAAATGAACCACTTAGAATGGAAAAAATAATTAATGATATGCAGGCGATTTTGGATTTATCAAAAAATGAAAGTCCAAATCCTGAAGAGGTAAATCTTGAAGAATTGCTAAAAGAGATTAAAAAAGAAAGTGTTTTGTCTTTAGAATATATTATTTCCGGCAATCCTGAAATTTGGATATCCAATTATGGTTACTTAAAAATTATTTTGGAAAATCTTCTAAAAAATAGTAGTGAAGCTTATGACCGAAATAAAATTACCATTCCGGATCCGGCTGTTAAAATTTATTTGGATTATGAAAATAATGAGATAAAGATTCAAGATTGGGCTGGTGGAATATCTGAGGATTTACTAAGAAATGACAAATTATTTGAACCTTATGTTTCACAAAAAGGTGTTGCTCAAGGAACAGGACTTGGCTTGGCATCGGTAAAAAAGGCTTGCAAAAAATTAGAATTATCCATTTCAATAAAATCAGAAAACAATTCTACAATAATCGCATTAAAGAAAAAATAACAAAAGGAGATACTCATGGAAAAAAAAGAATTTAAGATTCTCTTCTTAGATGATGAGATGTTTAGCAAAGAAGACCCTGAAAATCCGGCAATTATTGCCAAAGAAAAACTGGAAGCAGCCGGTTATACAATCGAAGTAACTGATAAAATGTCAGAAGTAATTGATGCTTATTACAAAAACTATTTTCACCTCTATATTCTGGATATTGATATGGGCAAAGTTGAAGATACATTCAAAGGGAATGGTGTTGATATTGGTGAGATTTTGTGCCGGATGACTTCAATATCCAATGTAGTAGTTTATAGTGCTCGTGGAAAAGTAAAAGATTGGTTAAAGGCAGCAAACTTCCATTTCTATAATTATGTCCATAAAAAAGAAGGTGAGGAGAAACTTCTATCAATTGTTGATGAAGTCTTTGAATACACTCAAAAACACAAAATTGTAATTCCATCATTTAAGAACTCTAAACACGATAATTCTGTTTTAGTATATTATGAAAAATGTCAAATGCCTTTAGAAACAATCAAACAACATATTGAAGAGCCTGTAATTTTTGATTCACTTGAAGAAATGGCAAAAACTGCAGAAGTTAAAACACCAAAATTGATATTAGTTATTCTTCAAACACTTCCGGGATTGTCAAAATTGCTTGCATTTGAAAAAAACTTAAAAAAAATAACAGCACTACAGCCTAATCCAAATGTAATAGTCTGTATCGAAGCTTCAAAAGAAGACAAACAGCTTTTGCGTGTTGTTAATGCACGTCCGTTCCGAATGCTGAATATTGATTCTCCGGTCTTTGAAAACAAGTTCAAAAAAGCTATTGATGATGCGTTATTTTGGTTTGGTGAAAATGAGATTTTTGATTTCCCTAATGAAGAACAGATGGTAAGAATGCCTATGACTGAAGAAGAAATAGCTGAGTTACGACCAGATGACTGGAAGTATGAAGAATGGGAAGATGATGAAAATAATGAAGTAAATGAGGAGAACGATAATGAATAAAACTATCTATCTCCCCGACACAAACCTTTTATTCAATCTTGCTGAATCAATTATTAATCAAGGCAATTTAAAATCTTGGCATTGGAATACTAGAACATTTTGGAAAAGATACGGCAAACAAACTCAAATTCCTTCTTTGGTATGGGCTGAATTTTGTGGATTGTGGTTTCATAAAAATGTTGATTTAGGAAATTATGACTTTTGGTTTCGCAATAGAATAAGTGTTTTCTTACAAATGTACCAAATACTCAAAAAATATAAAGTTAATATGTGTGATGAATCTAATATTTTGTTTCAGAATGTATTACAAATTGCCAGTGAGATAACCTCTCAAAAAATGCCTGCTGATTTAATAAAAAAAATCGCAGGACGCATCAATAAGACAATCGATAACATTAGAAAAAGAGAGAATAAATCTGATGAACAAGAACAACATCTACAAAGAAATATGAAAAATCTTAAAACAGGTAAGATACTTGATGGTCTTGATTCGGTAATCGTAACTTTTGCTTATGAGTTTTCTAAAAAGA
>JAOZMQ010000224.1 GCA_029934195.1 Candidatus Cloacimonadota bacterium
CATATCTCAATGTTGTATCTTTTTGATAGTTCTATTAATAGCTCACGGTTACAGAAATTTATAATTTTAGAATCTTTGTTGAAGCTTATTGATTTCATTTTGAGTTGCTTTTTAATTTGGATAAGAGATAATTTTTTAGAATGAAATCAATAACTCACATTATTAAAAGATGTTAGCTCATTATTAAGTAATTAAATTATAGAACTTACAGCTAATTACAAAAATCCTTTGACAAAATCCCTTTCCTTTCAAAAGTTATCAAAAAAATTCTCGGAGGAATGATGAGTCAAAATACTGAGATCAAGAAAGAAGCTAAATTTTCCTTGATTGAGCTTTTAATGATAATTATGCTTGTTGGTATTGTAATAACCTTTATAGTTCCAATGCGTACTGCTAAAAGGCATAAAGAAATGACAAAAGAAGCAGTCTATAATATTCAAGTAATTCGTCAGGCTAATATTAAATTTAGGGATGATGAAAATCTTGGTGATGGAGATTTTGCTTTTGATATTTCACAATTGAATCTAAATTTAGATGCACAATTTTTTGAATATTCTGTTAATGATACCATTATTATGGCTACAACAACTGAAAAATATGGAAGACCAGGTGGGGAAATTCATTATTATTTACCAAATGGTCCTTGGCAATTAAAAGATGATGAAATTACAAAGCAATTGGTTGATAATAGTTGGTTGCCATAAAAAGTTTTGATACAAAATGACCTTCATTAATATTGAAGGTCTTTTTTTATTATGCTATTTCCTTTTATCTTTTCATACGCAGAAATTCACTATAACTTAAAATATTTTTATCCAAAATACTACTTAAAGCTCCCTGAAATTCTTTTTGATTTACCAAAAAGAATTATCAAAAACTCCAATAATGAAATACCTTTATTATTAATAATTAAAGATGCTGATTTATTTCCAATTACGATTAAAAATATTGAGATTAATATTTTTAATAAAAAAAAAACAGAAAAAATTTACTTAGATTTTTCAGAAAAGATCTCAACTAAATATTTCTCAAAAATATTCCAAATCTCAGTTCCTCTTAATTTTATAGATACATTTTTAAAAGTAAATGTTAATTTTACAGTATGGAGTAAAGGAAAAAAAAGAGTCTTTATTAATGATAATTATATAGGACTCGAAGAAAATCCTTTTACTTTTTTTTATTCAAAAAGGAAGCTACCATTCCCAAAAAATTGGTTTGCCGGCGAACCTCATTATCATAGCAATTATACTTCGGATCAAGTTGAGTTTGGAGCAGATATTCATTCTACAAAGGTATTGGCAAAAGCAATGGGATTATCTTGGTTTTTTGTTACAGACCATTCGTATGATCTTGATGATTATGAAAATGACTATCTTAAAAATGATCCTCGTTTAAGGAAATGGGAAAAGATGAAACAGGATTGCAAGAACGAAGATTCTAATGAATTAAGAGTCCTTTTTGGTGAAGAAGTTTCTATAGGAAATAAAAAAAATAGAAATGTTCATTTATTAGCTATACAAAATAAAAAATTTATACAAGGAAAAGGAGATGGAGCAGAAATTTGGTTTCGTAATAAACCGGATCGCAAAATAAAAGAAATTCCAAAATTAATCTCAAAAAAGAATCTTTTTATTGCAGCTCATCCAAATGAAGAAGTTCCTTTTATGCAATATCTAACTTTGCGAAGAGGAAACTGGTCGCCGGAAGATTATGGAAATGGAGAGATTACGCATCTTCAATTAATAAATAGTGATGTAAAAAATGACATTACAAAAAATATTTTCTATTGGAAAAAACTTCTTTTATCAGGCAAAAAATTCTATCTGATTGCCGGAAATGATAGTCATGGAAATTTTAATTTTATGAAGCAGATTAAAATTCCATTTAAGAAATTATTTATTTCAAAAAAGCAAATTTTTGGGAATTTTATGACAGTTTTCAAATATCATAAGAATAAGCCAATAAATGGACTGAAAAATGGTTGTATTATCGTATCAAATGGACCATTCATCAATTTCTCATTAATGGCTTCTAATAAGGAATTTTATATTGGAGATTCAATAAAAGAAGGTGTTTATATCATAAATATTGAAAAAAAAACTTCACTTGAATTTGGTGAAATCAGATCTGTTACATTATTACATGGAGATTTAGAACAAAACAAAGAAGATAAGATTTATCTCAAAACCGGAGATAAAATCAAGGTGAAAAAAAAATCTTATTTACGAATGGAGTTAATTACAACAAATGGATTAGCTTTTACAAATCCAATTTGGATTGGTTATTAATATATCGAAATATTATTTGACAAAAAAAATAGAGTAAAATCATTTGTTAAATTAACACTTGAAACCGGTTCTTAATTACTTTTCCCTTTAATTTTTTCTTTTGAGAAAATTGTGAAAATAAATATTGTAGTTATAATCAAAAGTAATTTTATATGATATTTTTTTGTAACAAATAGCAAAGATTATCATAAAGCTATAAGACATTTTTAGAGAAAAAGGATAATGTTTGGTTTGAGGGATGAAAAACAAATGGAGAAAAATATGCACTTTTCAGAGATATTAAAAAAAATGCAGAAGACAGAAAAAAATGCTATAAATCAGATGTATCTTAATGAAATTATTATGAAATGGAAAAAAGTTGAGCAAGTTGTAGAAAATAATCTTACTAAGGAAAATGTAGATTTGTTTGCCAAATCATTAACAGATTTTACTAAAGAAATGACAAATAAAAAATTCCGCATTAATAAAACCGGTGGATTCAAAAGCAGTTCAGATTTATTTTCTGTTAAATATATAGATGATATTCTTAGCTTGATAATAGAAAAACATTCTATTACAAAAGAAAAAGGGGTTTATTGGGGATTACAAACTTTTAGCATGAATAGCTTGCCTTGTCCGGAAAATATTGAAATCTTGAAAAAAAATAAAAATTTTGATAAATTCAAATCACCGAAATTATTGCAATTAGTCAAAAGGTTAGATCTTCAATATCGAATTGTAGGAACACGAGTTTTTGCCAAACAAACTCTATCAATTCCAATAATAATTTTTTATACTTATAGAAATTTCCATGAAGAAAGTTTTATTAGAATTGAACATTTAGCTAAACTTGCCAAAAAAACATATCCAAAAGCAAAAACGATTGTTGTTGCCGAAACAATAGACAAAGATCTGGTTTCAATACTAAAATCAACTGACCTTGTTTCCGTTTTTGTTCTTAGGAGACAATATAAAAGTTCAAAGACAAATCCAATCTCCAGTTCTGTTATAAATGGTTTAGAACAAAAAATTCTAAGTATCGTTAATGATTCTCCTAAAATCAATTATAGTGAGATTGAAACTGGAATTTTTGATTAATTGATGTTTAAGCAACATAAAATAGTTTCTAATTTTGATAATTACTTTTATGGTATAAAAATAGGTGATACAATTAACTAATTAAAACATTTATCACCTCATTACTTAAAATTGAAAATTAAAAGGCACGGAGGAAAATTATGTGTGCAAAATATATTGAACAGGTTACAATTACTTTATCAGATAAGTTACCGGAAAAGAAAAAATTTATTGAAGGTTTTCGCAGAGCTCCAAGTAGAAACTTTGCTCTGAATAAAAAGGAAACTATTCTTGCGTTAAAAAATGCTCTTAGATATATTCCTGAACATTTACATGAAGAACTTGCACCGGAATTTCTTGAAGAATTAATGAGTATGGGACGAATTTACGGGTATCGTTATCGACCGGCTGGCAGGTTGAAAGGAAAACCAGTTGATGAATATGAAGGAATATTACAGGCAAGAGCTTTACAAGTAATGATAGATAATAATCTTGATTTTGATATTGCACTCTATCCTTATGAATTGGTGACTTATGGAGAAACCGGTCAAGTTTTCCAAAATTGGATGCAGTATCAGTTAATTATGAAATATCTTCAAATAATGACAATTGACCAAACTCTCGTTGTTAGTTCTGGACATCCGGTAGGATTATTTCCTTCAAAACCTGAAGCTCCTCGCGTAATTTCTACCAATGGATTAATGGTGGGGAATTGGGATAACCAAGAAGAATTCAAAAGATTGACAGCTCTTGGAGTTACCAATTACGGACAAATGACTGCCGGTGGATGGATGTATATTGGACCACAAGGAATTGTTCATGGAACATATATTACATTATTAAATGCAGGTAGAAAATATCTTGGGATTCCAGCTAATCAAGATTTAAAAGGAATTACTTTTGTTAGTTCCGGACTCGGTGGAATGTCTGGTGCTCAATCAAAAGCAACTGAAATCGCCGGCGGTATTGGCGTTATAGCTGAAGTAGATTTAAGTCGGATAGAAACACGGTATTCACAAGGTTGGGTTGCTCGTTATTCTGATAATCTTGAAGAAATTGCAGAATGGGTTAAAGAATATCGAAATTTAAAGAAACCTGTATCAATTGCATATCATGGAAATATCGTGGACTTGTTAGAATATTGGGATAAAAATAAATTATCTATTGATCTTTTTTCGGATCAGACTTCTTGCCATGCAGTTTATGATGGTGGTTATACTCCAGCTGGTATTAGTTTTGAAGAAGGAAGAGAATTGATAAAAAATAATCCGGATAAATTTAGACAACTTGTTGATAAAGCTTTAATAAGACATTATACAGTTATAAAAAAATTGACAGACAAAGGTGGATTTTTCTGGGATTATGGTAATAGCTTTATGGCTTCAGTGTTTGATGCCGGAATGAAAGAAATTGCAAAAAATGGTGTTGATACAAATGAAGGGTTTATTTGGCCTTCTTATGTTGAAGATATAATGGGACCAATTTGTTTTGATCGTGGTTATGGACCATTCCGTTGGGTTTGTTTAAGTGGAAAAAATGAAGACTTACATAAAACTGATGAGATTGCTATGAAAAATATCAATCCAGAACGTTCTTCTTTGGATAGAGATAATTATCATTGGATTGCTACAGCAGAAGAAAATCAACTTGTTGTTGGTACAAAAGCAAGAATTTTGTATGCTGATGAAGAAGGAAGAATCCAAATCGCTCTTAAATTTAATGAGAAAATAAGGCGTGGAGAAATTGGACCTATATTATTGGGAAGAGATCACCATGATACTTCTGGAACTGATTCTCCATTTAGAGAGACAGCAAACATTTGCGATGGAAGTAATATTACTGCTGACATGTCTGTCCAATGTTTTGCCGGCAATGTAGCAAGAGGTATGACTCTTGTTGTTCTATCAAATGGAGGAGGAGTTGGAATTGGTCGTGCCAGTAATGGAGGAAATGGTATTGTTCTTGATGGTAGTAAAATGGCAGATGAAATCATCAAAAATGGTCTTTCTTGGGACGTTATGGGTGGTGTTGCCAGACGTAATTGGGCAAGAAATGAAAATGCAATTTCAACAGTTAGAGAATGGAATCGTAAGCATAAAGGTGAAGGACAAATTACAATTCCATTTTTATCCAAAAAAGGGTTTATAGAAAATCTTGTAGATAGTATCTGAACGGAAATGATTTTTTAACCTTGAAGGAAATGAAGTTAATGAAGAGAGATTAATGAAATTATTTATTTTTCAGCTTCATAGAAGCGACATCTTTGTAGCCT
>JAOZMQ010000225.1 GCA_029934195.1 Candidatus Cloacimonadota bacterium
TTTTCCATACTTGACTTGCTACTAACTACTATTAAATTAATTGCTCATAAAATCAATTTTCTCATTCTGCAAAAAAAATGATTATTAATACTTCTTGATATTTTTTAATAGATTTTTATTTTTGCCATTTAACTTAAATATTTGGAAATGGAGGAAAAATGATTGAGAATAATATCATCTTTTATTTGAACGAGGAAAAGGTAAAAATACGAGTTAAGCCGTCTGAAACAGTTTTGAATATTTTACATAAACTTGGTTATCTTGGAGCAAAAGAATCTTGTAACGAAGGTGATTGTGGTTCTTGTACGATTGCAATAAATAATCTCGGGAAAATTGGAGAATACAAAGCAATTACTTCGTGTATTATTCCGGCAACGAAAATGCACAAACGCCATGTAATCACTATTGAAGGTCTTGGAACTCCTGTTGACACTCACCCAATCCAGCAGATTATTTTTGATAACCATGCTACTCAATGCGGTTTTTGTACTCCGGGAATAATTATGTCTCTTTTTTCAAAATTAACTGAAAAAAAAATAGTAACATCTGAATCTCTAAAAAAAAGTTTAGAAGGAAATCTTTGTCGTTGCACCGGATACCAGCATATTATTGAAGCGAGCGAAGAAATTTTGGAGAATGTAAATAATGCGACTTTAAATTCTGATAACATTCTGCCTTCTTTTTGCAAAGATATTCAAAGAAAAATAAATGAGATTCCAGATAAAATTGAGCAAATTGAAAATCCGATTGATGATGTAATCAATATTCAATCATATACATTATTATATAGTATAGATGAATTAAAAGAAAAAATACAGAAATTGAATTCTAAAAACTACAAAATTATCAGCGGAGCATCGGATCTTTTTGTCGAAAAAAATATTCAAAAAAAATACTATTCTCATTATTTTGATGTTAGTAGAATTCCAGAAATGTTAGGAATTAAACTTATTGGTGAAACAATTGAAATTGGAGCATCAGAACCAATTGAAAAGATCATTGGCAGTGATATTATAAAAACACACATTTCCTCTTTAAATAAAGCTATCTTTTGGATGTCATCTCGACAAATCAGAAATGTTGCAACTCTTGCCGGAAATATTGGAAACGCTTCCCCAATCGGTGATGCAAGTTCTGCACTTGTTGGTCTGGACGCAAGTTTACTTTTAATTTCTCCAAAGGCTGAAAGAATTGTTAAATTAGAGAACTATTTTCAGGGTTATAAATCGACTATTCTTGCTGAAGATGAATTTATCGCAAAAATAATTATTCCGATACAAAAAGAAAATAGATTCTATAATTTCATCAAAACATCAAAACGCAAAAATATGGACATCTCGACTGTAAATTCATTTTGTAGTATGAAAGTTGATTCAAAAGGAAAAATTATTGATATTCGATTGGTTTATGGTGGGGTTTCAGTTTTTCCTCAATTGGCAAAAAATGCAATAGCAGAGATTAAAAATCATAATATTTACAATCTGGATTATGATAGAATTGAAGTATTATTGAAAAAAGATTTTATGCCGATTTCAGATGTTCGTGCGAGTAATGAATATCGTAATTTATTGATAAGAAATCATTTAATAAAACATATTGCAACTTATAAAATGGAGTTTAACAATGAAAAGTGATGTAAAACATTTGAGCGGTTTGCTTCATGTAACCGGAACATCAAGATTTACGGGAGAAGAGCATCTTCCGAGTAATTTGTATTTTGTCGGTATCAAATATAGTAATATTGCCAAAGCAAAAATTATTGGAATTGAGACAAAAATTGCTGAAAATATCAAAGGTGTAAAATGTGTTATTATTGCAAAAGACATTCCGGGAATAAATAATATCTCTCATGGTTTAGACATACAGCCACTTTTACCTGAAAATAATATTGAGTATGTTGGTCAACCTTTGGCTCTTGTAGTTGCCGAAAATCAAGAATTGGCAGATAAAGCCGCAAATTTGATTGATGTTAAATATGAGGAATTAAAACCAATTATTACACTTGATGATGCTATTGCCAACGAAAGTTATTATGATGCAGTTCGGATTATTGAAAAAGGGAATATTGAAGAAGCATTCAAAAATGCTGATTTTGTTATTGAAGATATTGTTGAAATGACTTCAGCTCAAGAACAACTTTATTTAGAGACACAACGAACAATGGTCATACCTGATGATGATGGTGGTTTTACATTGTATTCTTCGACACAATCAACAACTGATGCTCAAAAAATGACAGCAAAAATTCTTAATCTTCCTCAAAATAAAATAACTGTTGATGTTAAAAGATTAGGCGGAGCATTTGGTGGGAAAGAATTTCAAGCGGGTATTTGGGCAGCACTTGCTGGACTTGCTTCTTATATTTCTCAAGAACCGGTTTTACTTTCTTTGGATAGAATCACAGATATGATTACAACCGGAAAGAGACATCCATTTAAAATAAATTACAAATTTGCTTTCAATAAAAATGGAAAATTTCAGGCTCTAAAAAGTGAACTTTATGCAAATGGCGGTGCTTTTGTTGATTTATCAATTGCAATTTTAGAAAGAGCTTTATTTCATTCTGACCATGCATACTTTTTCCCAAATGTAAAAATTACCGGTTATGCTTGCAAAACAAATGTTGTTCCAAATACTGCTTTTCGGGGGTTTGGTGGACCACAAGGAATTTTCCCAACTGAGCTTGCAATAGAAAGAGCGGCGAAGATTCTCAAAATGGATCCAATGGAAATCAGGATCAAAAATTTCTATACTGAAAATCAAAAAACTCATTATGATATGATTGTCAAAGAAGCTGTTGACGAAGAAATGTTCAATATTCTCAAAGAAAATTCGCAATATCTTCAATTAAAGGAAGATGTCAAAAAATTCAATGAAGAAAATGAATTTATAAAACAAGGTATTGGAATAATTCCAAGTAAATTTGGAGTCTCTTTTACTGCTGGTTTTCTCAATCAAGGCTCTGCTCTTATTTGGATTTATGGTGATGGAACAATTTCACTCAGTCACGGCGGAATCGAGATGGGGCAACAAGTAAATTTGAAAATAGCAAGCGTAGTTGCTAACAATCTCGGAGTGAATATTTCTCGAATCCGTGTTGAAACCGCAAATACCAAAAGAGTGGGAAATGCTTCTCCAACAGCAGCTTCTACCGGATCTGATATTAATGGAAATGCAGCTTTAAATGCAAGTATGAAGCTAAAGAAAAGACTTACAGAAGCGGCGAAAAAATATCTCAAAGAAAATCATCAACAAGATAGTAAAATTGAAAATATCCTTTTTAAAGATGAAAAAATCTTTGATAAAACGGTACCGGAAATAAAAATCAATTTTGCAGTTTTAGTAAATTATGCTTATATGAATACGATTGATTTAGGAGCTCATGGATATTATTATACCGAAGGAATCATTTTTGATCGCACAGTTTGGAAAGGATCTCCTTTTAATTATTTTGTTTACGGCGGATGTATATCTCTTATGGAAATCGATATTTTAACCGGAGAATATCAACTCAAAAAAACTTATATTGTTCATGATTCTTCAAAATCGTTGAATGAAGAAATTGACAAAGGACAAATTTATGGGGCATTTGTTCAAGGATATGGATATTGTACAATGGAAGAATTGGTTTATGATGAAAAAGGTAACTTCAAAGCAATTTCTCCATCAACTTATAAAGTTCCAACTATTTATGATATTCCAAAAACTTTCGAGATAGATATGATTGATATTGAAAGAGATGAGTCAAGTGTGTTAAAAAGTAAGGCTGTTGGAGAACCGCCATTTATTTATGGTTTAAGCGGTTGGTTTGCTCTTTATAACGCCATTGATTCTGTTAATCAAAAAAATAAAAAAATATCTTTAAAATTCCCGGCAACACCGGAAGCTGTTTTAATTGCTATTGAAAATTTGAAATAAGATTAATTAAAACTTTCAAGATTTACAATTATGGAAGTTTTTACAATTGGAGAAAAAATGAAAAAATTATACAAAAACATAAGTTATCTTTATTCGATGGAAGATGAAAAAGCTCTTGAAAATAGTTACCTGCTTATTGAAGATAACATCATCTACAAAATCGGGACCGGTATTTGTACTGATACAGATATTGATGAAATAGTTGATTGTACCGGATATTTGGTTATGCCCGGATTTATAAACACTCATCATCATTTTTATCAAACACTTTTCAGAAATGTGAAGGAAGTACAAAGTGCAAAACTGTTTGATTGGCTGGTTTATCTTTATGAAAAATGGAAATTCATTGATGAAGAAGCAGTTTATAATAGTGCAATTATTGCAAGTTATGAAATGATAAAAACCGGTGTTACAACTTCAACTGATCATTTATATCTCTATCCAAATGGAAATAATAAAATTTTTGATGCAGAGATAAAAGCAGCTCAACACGCAGGTTTACGATTTTATCCTACTCGTGGTAGCATGTCTTTGAGTAAAAAAGATGGAGGTTTACCACCGGATTCAGTTGTGCAAACTGATGATGAAATTATGCAAGAAAGTGAAAGAGTCATCAACCAATATCATAATCGGGAAAAACATTCAATGTTGAGAATTGCTTTAGCTCCTTGCTCTCCATTTTCTGTAACAAAACAAATTATGAGAGATACTGCTGATTTCTCTGAAAAAAACAATATTTTGATTCATACGCATCTTGCAGAAACGGAAGATGAAGAAGAATTTTGCAAAGAAATGTTTGGATTTAGACCTGTGGACTATATGGAGGAAGTTGGCTGGTTGAATGAAAGAGCATGGTTTGCGCATATGGTTTGGCTCAGCGAAAATGATCGGAAAAAATTAATCAAAGCTGATGCTGGTATGGCTCATTGTCCTTCTTCAAATATGAGATTGGGTTCTGGTATTGCACCTGTTATGGAATTAAAAGACAAATTACGAATAGGAATTGCCTTGGATGGAAGTGCAAGCAATGATTGTAATAATATGCTTGGAGAAATTCGGAATGCGATGCTCTTACAGCGTGTTAAAAATGGAGCTGATGCTGTATCACCTTTTGACGTTTTAAAAATGGGAACTGTAGGTGGAGCAAGAGTTCTTAGAATTGATGATTTTGTGGGAACTCTTAAAGTAGGAAATAGTGCAGATTTTATTGGGTTTAATCTTAATAAACTTGAATTTGCGGGAGGACTTTCTGATCCTCTTGGAGCATTGGTTCTTTGCGATCCAAAACAAGTTGATCTTTCAGTGATCAATGGAGTTATGCGTGTTCAATCGGGAATTATTCTTGAAGATAATTTAGAATCATTTATTACAAAACAAAATGAGATTACAAAAAGAATATTGGCAAAGTAAAGAAATTTAACAAGTAGTATTTGAGCGTAAAGTACAACTTTTTATGTTGCTTTGTTGAAGATTAAGAGTTATCACAAAAGAACCTGTTCAATCTATGATTCTGTTGATTTAATAACTGGGATAAAGAAGATTACAAAAACCGACCTCGAAAAATGCCCATATAAGCTTGATCTCAACATAATGAGAGTATAAAGACTATCTGTTTTCAGGTAAATTTTCAAAAAAGCGATTAAGTCAACAGGTTCATCTATCTTTGGCTTATTTATTTTTTCTCTTTTCTTTGCG
>JAOZMQ010000226.1:0-4245 GCA_029934195.1 Candidatus Cloacimonadota bacterium
CTCTAAATCCTTCAAATATTGACGACATTTAACATAAATATTTAGATGACAAATTATATTAATCTCAAAATAAAGTGGACAGAATAGCTCATATTTGCTTTAAGGGTAAAAATAGAATGAAGGAGGTAAAATATGTTTGTCTATACTGCAAATGTTGATGAGATTTTTTTAGATATAAGAATACCTGATTTTGAGGTAGAAGGAGAGATGATTAAAAAGGAAGATGGAGTTTATATTCTTGACAAGAATGATATTCTTTGGAGAGTAGATATTGCAACAATAAAGAAGAAAAAATTGACAGGTTTTTTTGGTTTTAATAAAAAATAAAAGGATAAGGAGTTTTTATTATGAAGAGAAAAAATAAGCTAAGTTCTTCGGCAGTTATTTCAATTGCTAAAAGCGTTAAAGTAGAAAAGAAAAGTACTAAAGAAATTGCAATTGATAATGGTTTTTTTAATAGTTTAGGTAAAAAGGAAACAATAGATTATCCTTTTGATGTTGAATTGCTTAGCCAGTATATTAACCGAGACACTACACATAAAGCTTCAAGGAATGCTTTGCTTTCAATGACAGTTGGTATTGGCTATGATTTTAATAACTTGGAAGATGAAAAGAAAATGGAAAAAGTAAAAGATTTCGCTGAATTTCCAAATGAGATTTTTAGTAATACAATTTCAACTATTTTATTCAATTTCTATTCTGATTTGATTACTTATGGAAATGCTTATGTCAGCCTAACAAAGCAAGGTAATGAGTATTTTATGTATAACTTGAATGCTATTACCCACAGGTTGCAACCAAAACTAACCTCAAAGGGTCAAAAAGTTGCAGGAATCTCATCTAAAATAATTCAAGTAAAAGACGGAAGTGGAAATGTTGTACAAACAGAATACAAGGTTTTGGGCGTTAAAGAAGATATGAAAGATGGCGTATTCTATGGTTTACATTTGCCTTTAAATTTATCTGTAGCTTCGGATTATTATGGAGAGCCAGAGTATTATCCTGTCTTGAAAATAATAGATGAAAATGTAGTCTGGCAATCTTTTTATACTGACTATGGAAATAACAATGCTCAACCAAATTTAATGATTTCTATTATTGGTGAGGAATGGAGTACAGAGGTTAAAACTACAATTCAGACTTTCTTTGAGTCTAATTTTAAGGGCAAAGGGAATCAAAATAAAACATTGATTGTAAATTTTGAAGATTCCGACACTAAGATTATTGTTGAACAGTTATCACAAAAAATAGACAGTAGTTTCTTAGAAAAAATTAATGCTAATGATGTAAAAATATGTAGAGGCTGGAGAGTTCAACCTAAATTACTTGGAATTAGTCAAGGTGTCAATAGTGGTGGAACAGAGAATACAGGTTCAATGAAAGAATTTATTGAAGATGTAATTATTCCTAAACAAACAATAGTTGAAGATTTTTTTAATAAATTATTTAAAAAAATGTTTGATGTTAATGTTAAGTTTAAACTAAAACTTCCTTCTATTACTTCCGAGAAAGATAGAACTGTTGTAGATAAAATGCTATTTGAAATGATAGATAGAGACGGTAATAGAGCTAAAAACTTGAAAGAAATTAGAAGATGTCACAGTTTAGATGAGTTTAAAATTGACCCTGAATCAGCTCTAAAAGAATCTGAAATAATTACAGATACTGCAACAAAAGTTACAACAAATATTGATGGAGAAGTGAGAGCAGGCAACCTACAAACAGTGCCAGATGATTTTACTGAAACTGACCCAAATAAAAATGAATAAAAAGGTTGACAGGTTTTTGACAATTAAGTATGTATGTTATTGATGTATATAGGTTTTAGAGTTAAATAAACTTAAATTAAGGAGAATAAAGTATGTCAAGAGAGTTAAGAGATGTTACTATTTCTCATGTATCTATGGTAAAAAAGGGTGCAAATCAAAAAAAGTTCTTCTTGTATAAGGCAGATAATGATAATGAGAATGTTGAATTAACAGCAATCATTAAGTCTGTTGATATGCCTAAGAGACTTGTTTTTGGTGAAGTATATATACCTTTTACGAAAGATGCAGAGGAAGACTGGATGTCACCAGAAGAGATTTCAAAGATGGCACATAGTTTTTTGAAGTCATATAGGAATATGGACGCAGACCATTCTTTCGGAGAAGATGTTGCAATACCAGTAGAAAGTTATATTGCTCCTTGTGATATTGTTTTAAAATCAGAAACGGGCGAAGTGCTTGTTGATGATGACGGTGTTGAGCAAGTAATTAAAGAGGGAACTTGGGTAATGTGTGCAGAAGTTGTTGATGATGTTGTTTTAGAAAGAATACAGAAAGGAGAAATTACAGGTTTCTCGATGGCTGGATTTGCTAAACAGGTAGTTGAATCGAATAATCAACTTGAAAAATCTATAAAACCTGAACAATCTGAACAAGTATTTAAGATTACAAAAGAAGAAGTATTTGAATATCTTAAATCTGAAGAAGTACAGAAAGATTTTGAAAATGAATATACTCGTCCAATTACAACTAATATTTATTCAATGTTAGATGTAATTTGGGATTTAACGAATGATATTAATTCGGGAGCAGTTTCTATTGAAAAGAAAAAACTTTTAATAGCTAAAAGCTGTAATCGAATAACTAAATTGGTTGGTGATATTGTTAAAAGTGAAAAAGAAACTAAAGATAAAACAATAGAGCGAATAGTTAATTTAGAAAAGAGAATTGTAGCCAAGAATGAAGATTTTATTTTAATTGAAAAAGAGTTAAAAGATAAATCTGAATCTTTTGTTGCACTTGAAAAAGAATTTACAAGTTTTAAAGAGAATGCAAGATTGCCTAAAGCAACTGCAATTGACAATAATGAGGAAAAAACAAGTATTAAGAAGGCATTTGAACCTGTCAGTATTGATGTTCAAAATGATTCTAAACTCTATTAATAAGGAGAATTTTAATGGATAATATTACTATGACAAATGAACAGTTAGTCAGTCTATTAGCACAGGTTCAAAAAGGTTTGCCTGTAGAGAACAAACAACGACAAATTAATCCACTTGCTGGAGCTTTACTAATTAAAGGTGGAATGGGTCATATAATGACAGACATTCAAGATGAGAATGGTCATTACCTTCCAGTTTCTAAATGTATTAATATTAAAAAATCAGAAGCGAATAGTATTGGTAATTCAGATTTTTATCGTAGAACTGCAAACAATCTTTCAGAGCAAGAAGCAAGAAATGTATATGATTTGATTTGGAATCAATCAGCTTTACTTTCTGGCTTTACTCACTTATTTGGTACATCAAGAACTATTCCAATTGATATTTGGGTTGGCGATGAAGAAAGAATAATTGACACTGAACGTTCTGGAACAGCTTACGATAATACTGATGGTTTTCCAAATACTTCTGGTGTAATGAAACTTGGAAGAGAGCTTTATACTTGGCATTTAGAACGACCTTTTACAATTAAAATGCAATATATCATTGATAATATGTATGATTCTCAATTTATACCAAGAATGAAATCAATGGTTGCTATTGGTTGGGCTAATGACCTTCTTAGGTTGTTTACTAATGGTGTTGGAGATTCAGGAAATTCTAATTCTAAAGCAGATTTTTACAAAAGAATGGTTGGTTACAATTTTATTCTTCAAAATGCCTCTTCTGCTTACACTAATTCTAATGGTGATTCTGTTTATTGCGGACTTCACGGTCAAAAAGTAACTCCAGTAAAAATTGATGCTTCTCCTTATATTGATAGTGGTGCAATTACTCCAACTAATCTTTTAAGTTTAATGGATGAAATGGATACTGCAATTGCTTCTCAATATGCAAGTGAAGCTTCTGAAATGGTTTATCTTTTAGGTTGGAAAGATTATCAAGTTTATAAAAAAGCGAAACAAACTCAATTTGTTATGCTTTCTTCTTCTACTGCCGTTGGAACAGCTTTAGAGTCTAAACAAAACCTTATTAACTTTGGTGGAATCGTACCTCATCAAGGACATAAAGTTATTTATAATCCTTATGCTGATTCTGTGGCTAAAACAGACGCAACATATTCTGGTGTAAATCTAAAAGGTTCTATTGTTCTTTGTAAGCTTTCTGATATTGTTATTGGTGGAAGTTCAATTGGTAATAGAGAATTTGAGGAATACAAAGACAGTCTTGTTGGTGGTGGAAGCGGATTCCAGTATAATAGACATTTACAAGCAGATATTCAAGTTATAAGAGCTGGAAGATTTGTAATTGCATTT
>JAOZMQ010000226.1:4345-5533 GCA_029934195.1 Candidatus Cloacimonadota bacterium
ATAAATTAAAGGGGAGTGTAAAAACTCCCCAATTTTAAATAAATTCAAGGAAATTAAATGTCACACAATACTGTAATAAAAGCAAGAATCTCTGGTCTTCAAAATCTAAGCAATATGGCTTTAGAGAGAATATCTCCTGAAATACTTTTTAATGGTGCAAGTAAAGTTAAGAGTAGTTTATCAGATGAGAATTATGCTAAGTATGTTAGTTTGTTTGGAAGTGAACCAATAAGTAGTGTAGAGCTTCAAAACTATACTGATGATGAGAAGTTTCTTATTGATTTAGAAACAGCAGAGGCTTACTATTGTTTGTATTACTTGGCAATTGCTTTAAAGCAGTTACAAGACAATAATATCGGAATAACACACGCAGGTGGAAGTTCTGGTAATGTAACATTTAATGAATTTGATAATATAATAAAATCTATGAACATTTATATATCTAATGCTAAAGAAATATTGGTTAAATATTTAAGTAGCACTGGTAAAAGTTCTTGGATAGCAGTTTAATACTATGAAAACAATTACTACTGTTCAAAAAGAAGTATTAGAAAGGATTAAGTTAGCAATTGAAAATACAGTACTTG
This sequence comes from Candidatus Cloacimonadota bacterium, assembly GCA_029934195.1. Taxonomy (GTDB): domain Bacteria; phylum Cloacimonadota; class Cloacimonadia; order Cloacimonadales; family JAOZMQ01; genus JAOZMQ01. The sequence goes on from JAOZMQ010000226.1 coordinate 4,933, forward strand.
AGGTTTCTGTTGAGACTAATGGATTACTTATTTCAAGTTATGCTTTAAATCTTTTGAACATAAAGCCAATATTAGGCGATTATGTGTACTTTAAAGATGACAGTAGTAAAAAGAGATTTAAAGTATTAGAGGTTACAGAAACAAGTATTTTAATCAATCAACCTGAATTTACAGTTAATGTTGATGATGTTTTTATGTTTATTTCAGTATTAGATAAATTAGTTGCAGGGTCTTCTACAGATGAGTATGCAAGTGATAGATACCCTATTATTTTATTAGATATGGGTAAAGGTGAAAGAGCTAATTCAGTAAGTTTGGCTTATTTGAGTTATCTTTTTCCTTTAGTGTCTTTTGAGAATACTAATAAGTTTGAGAATGCAATTGATTGTAGAGAAAGAGTAGATTTAATTGAAACGAATTTGATAAATTATTTGCATTACTTTGTGAAAGAAGATGTTGAAATTAAGGAAGGATATTTTCTTAATGGCATAGTTTCAAGTTTTGCAATAACTTTTATAGAAGTAAAGTAAAAAGTAAAAGGAGAATATAGATGAGTATTACATTCACAGATGGAATCGTAGGAGTTGGTGCTCCTGATATG
>JAOZMQ010000227.1 GCA_029934195.1 Candidatus Cloacimonadota bacterium
AACGGATCTTTGGAGGCAGAAGATTCTTATGAATAAATTGGCAATAACCATACTGCTTTTCTCTCTTCCGTTACTACTTTTTTCAAAAAGTGAATGGAAAGGTGGAGATAAAATTATGCATTTTCTCGGCAGTGCTTCAATTACTTTTTGGAGTTATGGAATTGCAAATGATTTTTTTGAGCAAAATGACAACATAAGTACATCAAGTTCCGTAACATTTTCAATATCTTTAGGATTGACAAAAGAGTTTAGCGATAAATATATTAAGAAAACAAAATTTAGTTGGTATGATTTAGCCTATGATATCGCTGGAACTTCTTTTGGGCTAATTCTCATAAATAATTTGAGGTAAAAATGGAAAACATTGGATTATATTTAAAAAAGCTACGAGAAGAATCTTCTCTCTCAATAAATGAAATTTCAGAAAAATCAAAAATCAAAAATTATCTTTTAGAAAGATTGGAAAAAAATGATTTCAAAAGTATAGGCGAAGTAGGTTATGTACGAATAGTTTTGGTTTCATATACAAGAGAACTTGATGGTGATGTTGATAAAGTTCTGAAGAGTTATAATAATCTTTTTGATGAAGATTCTTTTGATAATGATGTTGAGCAGCATTCAAATTCTTCCCGAAGGATTATTTTGTTGCCCAAAAATTTTTTTCCGGCTATTGGCATTATCATAACAATTATTATTCTATCACTAATAATTTTCAACTTTTATCAAAAAGGAATGCTTGTTTTCCCATTTAATCAGACGGAAAAATTAGAAACATCTACGACAAATGAAGATATTGATAACAAGAAACCTACATTGAAAAAAATTTTCTTAAAGGCTCAAAATGATGTTAAGTTTGAAAGTAAAAGTAACTCTAATGAAAAATCATCTATAAAGAATAAAAAGGAAATCCTACCGAAAGTTGTGCCGAATAGTATTGAAAAAGAAAAAATAGCATTAATTAATGAATCTTCATTACATGATACAATTGATTATGTAAATATATTAATCTTCAATGAAGAAAGTAGTCCTTTCAATATCATGGAATAGATATTCTTAACAGTTATGCTTATCTTGACAAAATATTCTTTATATAGAGATTTTATAAGTAATTGAGCTTTTATTCTTTATTACTTTCCGGCTGATAGGATTAATAAAAAATATTCCTATTGACAGTTTAAGTTTTATTAAAAGATTTTACATATACAAAAATAAATAAAAGGAGTCGTTTATGGCAAAAATGACAGTTGATCCTAATTATTGTAAAGGTTGTGGACTTTGTATTATAGCCTGTCCAAAAAAGATTATCAGGTTCTCAGAAAACATTAATGCAAAAGGTTATCATTTTGCAGAATGCTTTGATCAAGATGCTTGTATAGCTTGTAAATTATGTTATACAACTTGTCCCGACGTTGCAATTACGATTGAAAAATAATGGAGGAGAAAAAATGAGCGAAAAAGTATTGATGAAAGGAAACGAAGCTGTTGCGGAAGCAGCAATTAGAGCTGGTTGTAGATTATACTTCGCTTATCCTATCACTCCTCAAAGTGAGTTGATAGAATATATGGCAAAAATGTTACCAAAAGTAAAGGGAACTTTTGTCCAAGCAGAAAGTGAAGTAGCAGCAATTAATATGGTTTATGGAGCAGCAGGTTGTGGGAAAAGAGTGATGACATCCTCTTCTTCTCCAGGAATATCCTTAAAAATGGAAGGAATTTCATATCTTGCCGGAGCAAATTTACCGTCTGTAATTATTAATGTTCAACGTGGTGGTCCAGGTCTGGGTGATATTCAACCTGCTCAGGGTGATTATTTTCAAGCTACAAAAGGTGGGGGACACGGTGATTATCGTCTAATTGTTTTGGCTCCAAACTCTGTTCAAGAATTTGCAGATATGGCTTCTGAAGCTTTTGATTTAGCTGATAAATATAGAATTCCAGTAATGATATTATCTGATGGTCTTCTCGGACAAATGATGGAACCGGTTTCTTTTAAACCTACTTTAACTGCTGAAGAAATTGCAGAAAAAGAAAAAATTCACTTGGATTGGTGTATGAGACCAAATGAAGATGAACCAAACCATCACCATCACGAAATTAATTCACTTGAAATTGATCCTAATGTCTTGGAAACCCATGTTTTAGATCTGGAAAAGAAATATAAACTCATTACTGAAAATGAAATTAAATTTGAAGAGTATAATATTAACGATGATAATCAAATCGTCTGTGTTGCTTATGGCACTGCATCACGTATTGTGAAATCTGCAATTGATCAACTCTCCGAAAAAGGAATAAATGTAGGTTTAATTCGTCCTATCAATGTTTGGCCTTATCCATCTAATGCAATTAAAAATGTTCTTCATAAGAAAGTTAAAAAAGTTATTACTTTTGAACTTAATCTTGGTCAAATGGTAGAAGACGTTAGGCTTGCTGTTAATGGTCAAATCCCAGTTGAATTCCTCGGAAAAGTCGGTGGATTAGTTTTCTCACCTGATGAAGTAATTAAAAAAATCGAAGATAACTTATAGGAGACAATAATGAAAGTAATAGCAAAAAGACCAGATTCATTGACAGATGTTCAATTCACCTATTGTCCTGGTTGTCTGCATGGCGTTGCTCACAGAATTATTGCTGAAGCAATGGATGAATTAGATATGCGAAATAACACAATGGGAGTTGCTCCGGTTGGTTGTTCTGTTTTTGCATACAAGTTTTTTGATTGTGATATGGCTGAAGCTGCTCATGGTAGAGCTCCTGCTGTAGCAACAGGAATGAAAAGAGCTCGACCGGATATGCATGTTTTCACTTATCAAGGCGATGGTGATCTCGCAGCTATTGGTACTGCTGAGATTGTTCATGCTGCAAACCGTGGTGAAAAAATGACTGTATTTTTTGTAAATAATGCAATCTATGGAATGACAGGTGGTCAGATGGCTCCAACTACACTTCCAGGCATGAAAACAACTACATCACCTTATGGAAGAAATACCGATGATATTGGCTTTCCAATCAGAGTGTGTGAAATGCTTAACACATTTGTAGCACCATATTATATTGAAAGAGTATCATTATTGACTCCGCAAGATATATTGAAAGCTAAAAAAGCTGTCAAAAAAGCAATGCAATATAATAAAGAGAATCGAGGATTTACTTTTATAGAATTAATTTCTACATGTCCTACAAACTGGGGAATTGATCCTATTGAATCATTAACTTGGGCGAAAGAAAATATGCTTCCTTTCTTTAAAGTACAGAATTTTAGAGATAAAGGTGCAGAGGCGGGAAAATAATGAAATATGAAATTATTAGCTCTGGATTTGGTGGGCAAGGTGCTCTTACGGTTGGGAAATTTCTTGCAAAAGCTGGTATGAAAGAAGGAAAAAATGTTTCTTGGTTGCCTTCATACGGTCCAGAAATGCGTGGTGGAACAGCAAATGTTTCAGTTGTGATTTCTGATAAAGAAGTAGCATCACCTCTTGTAAGTTTTCCTTCAATTTTAGTTGCTTTGAATCAACCTTCAATTGATAAATTTGCTTCGGCAACCATTGATGGCGGATTAATTGTTTTCAACGAAGATATGTGTCCAAATGGTGTTAAACGAGATAATGTAGAAATTATTTCAGCTCCAATGAATCAAATTGCTAAAGAAATCGGTTCAATTAAAGTTTTAAATATGGTTGCAATTGGAATGGTAATTGGCAAAACCGGAATTGTGAAATATGAAACTCTTGAGCAGGATTTGACAGCTTTCTTAGAAAAGAAAAATCCTGAATTATTAAAAGCTAATCTGAAAGCAATAAAAAAAGGTATTGAGTTAGCTCAGTCATAATTTTTTTTAGAAGCAATAAATATTAAGTGCTGTTATTGCTTAATATCTTATGAAAATAGACAAATTAGAGGATGGTGATTAGTTTATCCCATTAGCAGGTGAGCAATGCTCACCTTTTTTCTTGTACAAAATATTACGATATGTATTGATGAAATATAGTTAGAGGAGAAATTATGGCAAATGAAATTAGAGTACGATTTGCACCAAGTCCAACCGGATTTGTTCATGTTGGTAGCTTGCGTACAGCTCTTTACAATTATCTTTATGCAAAAAAAGTTGGTGGTAAATTTATTCTGAGAATTGAAGATACAGACCAAAATCGATTTGTAGAAGGAGCAATTGAAAATCTTATAAATACAATTAAAATGGCTGGGTTTGATTATGATGAAGGTCCTGAAATTGGCGGAAATTATGGTCCATATTATCAATCTGAAAGAACTCAATTATACCAAAAATATGCAGAAGAATTGATTGCAAATGATAAAGCTTATTATTGTTTTTGTACTCAAGAAGAATTATCGAAAATGAAAGAAGAAAATAAAGAAAGTGATTTCTATGGATATAATGGAAAATGTCGAAATTTGACAAGTGAAGAAGTTCAGAAGAAACTGGACAATAATGTTCCACATGTTATCAGATTGAAACTTCCGTTAGATGGAGAAATTACATTTTATGATGTTGTAAGAGAAAAAGTTACTTTTCCTTGGAATATGATTGATGATCAAGTACTGATAAAATCTGATGGATTCCCAACCTATCATCTTGCAAATGTTGTCGATGATCATTTGATGGAAATTTCACATGTTATTAGAGGCGAAGAATGGCTATCAAGTACCCCAAAACATCTTTTTCTTTATGAAGCTTTTGGATGGAAACCACCAAAAATGGTTCATCTTCCACTATTATTAAATCCAGATAGAACAAAATTGAGTAAACGTCAGGGAGATGTCGCAGTTGAAGATTTTATCAAAAAAGGATATTTACCGGAAACTCTTGTTAATTTTGTTGCTCTTTTGGGCTGGCATGCTAAAAATGACCGTGAAATTTATACACTGAAAGAACTCGAAAAAGCTTTTTCTATTAAAAGAATTACGAAAGCTGGAGCGGTTTTTGATATTACAAAATTGGATTGGATGAACGGACAATACATTCGTTCTTTAGATTTAAAATATATTGCTGAAACTTCTAAAAAATATTTCTTGGAAATGAATATTAATATTTCTGATGAAAAAAAATATCGAAACGTTATCAAATTTGCAAGAGAAAGAGTTTCCCGTTTAAACCAAATTGTAGAAGAATCAATCATGTTTTATCAAGAGCTAATTTTTCCAGATGAAGATTTACCAATAATTAAAAGTGAGAGTGCAAAAAGAGTTTTTAGTTTTTGGGCTAAAGAATTATCAATGCAGGAAAAATGGAATGATAAAGAAATAAATAATCTTGTGAATAGAACTCAACAAGAAATCGGAGTTAAAGGGAAAGATTTGTATCTACCTTTAAGATTGGCTTTGTATGGAAAATCTCACGGACCGGATATGCCGACTTTGATAGGAATTCTTGGCAAAGAAGAATCGATAAAAAGATTTAAAAAACTAATATAGTCTCTGAACGAAAAGGATTATTTAATCATGAAGTTAATGAAGAAAGATTAATTGGGAAATTATTTATTTTTCAGCTTCATAG
>JAOZMQ010000228.1 GCA_029934195.1 Candidatus Cloacimonadota bacterium
TTTCGTTCAGATACTAAGTAGCAATTAGATTTAATAAATTTTCTTCTTTACAATATTTATTGAGTTAGATTTTTAGAAAAATGCAGAAATATTTACCGAACGAACATTTTTGAGTTTTGGTGTAAAATAAGATAAAAGGTAGTATTAAATATGAGCGGAATTTTTATAACTTTTGAAGGAATAGAGGGATGTGGAAAATCAACACAAGCAAATTTTCTAAAGCAATATTTTGAAAAAAATCAAAAAAATGTTTTTCTGACCCGCGAGCCGGGAGGACCGAAAATATCCGAAAAGATTAGAGCAATTCTTCTTGATAAAGAAAATGCTGAAATGGTACCGGAAACAGAGTTACTTTTATATATGGCAAGTAGATCTCAACATACAGCTGAATGGATTATCCCATTGTTGAAATCTGATACAATTGTCATTTCTGATAGATATTTTGATTCAACAATTGCTTATCAAGGAGCTGCGAGATCTTTGGATCTTAATTTTATCAAAAGTTTAACAAAGTTTGCGACTTACAATACAAAACCGGATGTTACATTTTTAATTGATTTAGAGCCTGTAATTGGGTTGGGGAGAATTTCTTCTAAAGATGCAGATAGGATTGAAAAAGAATCTTTACTTTTCCATACAAAAGTAAGAAATGGGTTTTTAGATGTTGCAAAAAAAGAAAAAAAGCGTTATAAAATAATTGATGGAACAAAATCCATTGAGGAAATTCATGAAATCATTTTAGAAAATGTAAATAAAATAATAAAGGAAAGAAAAAATTAATGAAAAAGCTATTCAAAATATTATTAACTACCACTTTTTTTTTGGTAGTTGCTCAAGTTATTGCTGTCGAAGTTACACCAAAACAAAAAATTACAGGTAATGAAATTAACCGTTATATCCAAAATATTCATTATGATCCAATTGCTGTTAATGATACATTGTCATTAAGAATCTTTAAAACCTTTATTAAAAAGATTGATAACAGGAAAAGATTTTTTCTTCAAACCGATATTGATTATCTAAACAAATATGAATTCCAAATTGATGATTTGATAAATTCAGGGGATGAAGATGCAAAATACAGTTTTTATTCAAGTACTATTGATATTTATAGAGAAAGATTAGGACAAATTGAAAAACTATATGCGGAAATGCTTGATCAACCTTTCAACTATTTTATTGAAGAAGAAATTGAGACAAATATTGATAGTCTCACATATGCAAAAGATTTTAATGAATTAAAAGAGATATGGCGTAAATATTTAAAATATCAGACAATTAGCAAATATTTCGATTTGGTAGAAATGAAAAGTAAAGAAGCTAAAAAGAAAGAGAAAGAAGTTGTAGAAGGTCAAAAACCGAATGATATTGGAATTGATAAAACCAATATTAAAGAGGATGATGAAATTGATCTTTCTGTTAAATTTCTACAAAATGGAAAAATGATTTCGGAAATCGAAAAAGAAGCTCGTGAAAAAGTAAAAAAATCTACTAAAAGATTGTTTAAAAGATTAATTGAACAAAAAGATGATGATATGTTTACAATTTATATTAATGCAATTTTGAGCTGTTATGATCCACACACAACTTATATGCCTCCAGCTGAAAAAGAAGATTTTGATATTAGTATGACAGGAAAACTTCAAGGAATTGGAGCAACTTTGTCTGAAGAAGACGGTTATATTAAAATTGTCAGTATTGTACATGGCAGTCCTTCTTGGAGAGGTAAAGAATTGGAAGTTGAAGATTTAATATTGAAAGTAGCTCAAGGAGATAATGAACCGGAAGACATTCAAGATATGCCTTTGAAAGATGCTGTAAAACTAATTCGAGGAAAAAAAGGAACCGAAGTTAGATTAACAATAAAAAAACCAAGTGGAGATATAAAAGTAATTTCAATTATTAGAGATATTATTGTAATTGAGGAAACTTATGCAAAATATGCTGTGATAAACAATTTGCGATTAGGAGAAAAATTTGGGTATATTTTCCTTCCAAAATTCTATAGAGATTTTAGTGACAAATCATCTCGGAATGCAACCGATGATGTCAAAGATGCTCTTATCAAAATTCAAAAATATAACGTAAATGGAGTTATTTTAGATTTGAGAAATAATGGTGGAGGTTCTTTAAATGATGCTATTAAAATCGGCGGTTTATTTATTGAAGATGGTCCAATTGTTCAAGTAAATAATAAAATCCGCAAAACTATTTATAATGATAACGATTTTAATCAGATCATGTATTCTGGTCCTTTAGTTATCTTGATAAATCAATTAAGTGCTTCTGCTTCAGAGATTGTAGCAGCTGCTTTACAAGATTATAATCGAGCAATAATTGTAGGATCTACTCAATCTTTTGGAAAAGGAACGGTTCAAAATATCGTCTCACTTGATAGATTCCTTGACAGAAGATTATCTTTTGCAAAACCTCTTGGTTCATTGAAAGTAACCATTCAGAAATTCTATAGAGTAAATGGTGGTACAACCCAATATAATGGAGTAAAATCTGATATTGTTTTACCCGGAATGTTAGATTATATTGATATTGGAGAAAAAGAATATGATTATTCTTTATCTGGAGATTCTTTAGATCCATTGGAATATTCTAAATTTGATGATGATATTTCTCTTCAAAATAGAATTGCTTTTGAAAGCCACAATAGAGTTAATAAAAATGAATATTTTACTTTGATGACTAATCGTAATAAAAGATTAAGATCTGAACGAAAGAAAAGCGGATATAATTTGAATATCAATAAAATGATAAATAGAAAACAGGATTCAAAAAAAGAAGCCAAAATTTTTAAAGAAGATCAGGTTGAGCACGATTATACAGAAATAATTATTTCCAGCGATGATTATAAACAAAATTCAGAAGAAGAGAAAGAAAAAGAAGCCTATGATGATTGGATAAGTGGATTGAAGAAGGATGTTTATATAGATGAAGCAATGTCAATTATTAATGACGAAATTTCAAAATAATTAATGAGAATCAGATTCAATATTTATATCAAAGGATTAATATATGAGAATATCAAAATTTTATAAAAGAATAATCGGAATTATCATTTTTGTATGGTTAATTGCCGGTGTATCAATAATATCAATGACAAATGCTGTCGCCATTGAGGAAATGGAAAAAGATAATATTTATTCCCAAATGAGACTTTTTAGTGAAGTGTATTCAAGATTAATGGAATTCTATGTTACAGAAATTCCACCGGATACTCTTATTGATGCTGCAATTGAGGCAATGATAGAAAAATTAGACCCACATACAATCTATTTTGATGAAGAAGAATTTAGAGAATTTCAATCCGATACGAAAGGTGAATTTAGCGGATTAGGAATTTCTATTAGTAAAAGAGACGGTTATATTACAGTTGTTTCACCAATTGAAGGAACTCCGGCTTATAGAATGGGAATTCTTGCCGGCGATAGAATAGTTGAAGTAAACGGAGAGGATATTAAAGGAATCTCAACAAATGAATCCATAAAAAAAATGAGAGGAAAACGAGGGACATCGGTTTTAATTACTATTGAACGACCGGGAGTTACCGATTTATTAGATTTTAATATTGTAAGAGATATTATCAAAGTAAAGAGTATTCCTTATGCTTTCAAATTTGATAATGGTGTCGGTTATATTAGAATTAGACAATTTAACGAAACAACAACTTCGGAATTAGTAGAAGCCATTGATAAATTGGAAAAAGAAAATATTACTGGTTTGATTGTTGATTTACGCTTTAATCCGGGAGGATTGCTGTCGGAAGCTGTGAGCACGGTTAATGAATTTATTGGTAAAAAGAAATTAGTTGTTTTTACTCAAGGTAGATTTGATAGGTCAAATGCTGAGTATCAGACGAAGAATGATAGCGAGCCTCCAAATTATCCTGTTGTTTGTCTAATAAATGAAGCGTCAGCAAGTGCTGCTGAAATTTTTGCAGGTTCTTTGCAAGATTGGGATAAAGGATTAATAGTTGGAAAAACATCTTTCGGTAAAGGTTCTGTTCAACAATTACTTCCTGTTTCCAAAGGTGGAATCAAAGTAACAACTGCAAAATATTATATCAAATCCGGAAGATGTATCAATAAAGATATTAATGATAAACTTCTTCGAGGTATAGAAGTTTCTGATGAAGAAAAAGAGAAAATTGATGAAGAAAATCATATAAAGAAATTTTTTACACAAAATGGAAGAGAAGTTTATGGTGGCGGTGGAATTGTTCCGGATATTGAATTTGAAAATGCTCCTTTAACGGAATTAGGGGTTAAACTTAAGCAAAAAAATGCTTTCTTCAATTTCTCAGTAGAGTATTATTCTAAGTATGAAAATGAAATTGATGAGGATTTTAAAGTAGATGATAATATCAGAGCTGCTTTTTTTGAGTATTTAGATAATGATAGTCTTTCATATTCAAAAACATCTCTTGACAGCATTCTTCCTTGGATTGATATAAATTTAGAAAGCAATATAATCGGTAAAAAGTTTGGTGAAATACCCAGTTACAAAATTGCATTAAAAATAGATGCTCAACTACAGTCAACAATAGAATTGTTTGATAAATTTTCATCATTAACAGAAATGTTTAGTTATGCAGAGTCATTAAAAAAGGAGAATTTAACTAAAAATGAAAAACATACCAACTGAAAAAGAAATGGTAATTTTTACCGTTGATAATGATAAATACAATGTGATGTTAATAAAAGATCTTCTTCTCGAAGTGGGATTCAAAAACGTTCGAGGATATTATTCCGGAGAAGAAATATTAGAACACCTTGTCGATGAAGTTCCTGATTTAATTTTATCAGATATTATGATGCCGGAAATGAATGGGTATGATTTGTGTAAAATAATCAAATCAAATCAAAAGTGGAAGCATGTTCCTATAATAATGATTACAGCTGCTTCTATGCATGGCTCTGAATCCTTAAAAAAGAGTTTTGATTATGGTGCGATGGATTTTTTAAGTAAGCCAATTAATGATATTGAATTAATAGCCAGAGTAAAATCTGCACTCAATCAAGTTCGTCAAAGGAAAGAATTAGAAATAGCTTTGGAAGAAGTAAAAACTCTGAAAGGTCTTTTACCAATTTGTTCTTATTGTAAAAAGATTAGAAATGATTCTGATTATTGGCAAGAAATTGAAACTTTTATTTCTGCACATTCAAAAGCAGAATTTAGCCACAGTGTCTGCCCTTCTTGTTATGAAAAATATGTTAAACCACAATTAGATGAACTTCGTGAACGGAAGAAAAATAAAAATAAATAAGTTCTTGTTTTTTTGAAGCAGAGTTGTTAAAAAAACGGCAGTTAATTTTGAACAAGATTTCGAGTTAATTTGAGATTCTCGAACGAATTTCAATTATTTTTTTTAGTACTCTATGAGCTTTTATTTGTGGATGAGCAGATAAAAGCTTTTTGATCTCGTTTAAAGCAATGTCAGAACTCCTGATCTCATAGTTTTCTTTTTTCGCTAATTTTGTAAA
>JAOZMQ010000229.1 GCA_029934195.1 Candidatus Cloacimonadota bacterium
TTTTGAAAAAATTTCGAGGGGATCTAAGCAAGATACAGGTTTAGCGACAAAAAAAGAAAATTCAGAAAAAATTAGTTTTCGTCCAAGTACTAAATAGCTTACGGTTACAAAATTTCACAATTTTCTAAGAAGATTTTAATGTGCCCCATCTTATGTTAATCTTTTGCAATAAGATAGTAGGAAAATTGCGGTTTTAGGGGTGAACCTTGCTGGATTTACAAATGTTCTTCTCTTGACAGTGATTAAATCCTAATCATATCAAGAAAACTTTCAATGCGTAATTTTGTTCGTGCATCAATTTCCCCCGGTTGATCACCTTCTACAGACATAAACGGTAGCGTAATTTTCTTTTTTAAGATAATATTATCTATTTGACGATGGCAAAAAGCTTGTGTATAACTAATAACACCATCAATATTCCGTATTGTTAATTGTTCACGAATATCTTTTACTCTATCAAAAACAGTGTATGGAAATGTATAATCAAGATATTGCTCAATAAATCCTTTTTTAAAAGAAGGCATACTAAATTGTCGCTGAATCTCATTATAAACAACATTCACATTCATCTCTAAAAGAAAATCATAAAGGTCGGTAATAATCGGAGGAACTCCAAGAAAAGCAAAACGCAAATCAAAATCAAGGGGTTTTCTCTCTTTCGCTTCAAGTAAAAATTCGTCTAATTCTTTTTCATATAAATCTGGATCTGAATTAAAATCGGAGGAATTTACTAACCATAAATGATTTTCAAAACCTGTAACTTTGTTTTCTATGTAAGTTAATTTGTCGAGAAATGATATTTTTTCTCTAATCAAATCTAATCGTTTTTTCATCTCCAAAACTTTTTTCCTTGAGACATTAAAGACACTTTCAAGACGAATAATTTCATTCTCTAATTTGATATAATTTTTATCATACGGATATGAGAAATTGATTATATCAATATTAGTTTCATCAAGTGTAGCCATCAAGGAGTGAGTATTTGAACAATCTCCTTCTGTAATACCAATTAGGCAGTCAAGTTCCGATTGTTTTGCTACAGAATACATTCCTTTAATCCAAGAACAAATATTGCGTGGATAGCCTTCAAATTCAGCTTCTTCAACCATTTTTTGTGGTTTGCCGGATACAAAAACATTATTCAAATCAATCGGTGTATGTCCGGCTGCGTAAATTATTTCAACCGGTATTGTTGATGTAAAACCTACTCTCATTATTCCTCGCAACTTATTTCAAGATATTTATCTTCTAACTCATAAACTATATTTGTCAGCAATTCCAATTCTTTCTGTAAAGCATTGATTTCCTTTTTTATGGATACTATTTTCTTTTGGTTTGCACAAATTTCCGGTAAAAGGAATTGTTCATTTAGAGTAACTATCTTATTGTTTATTCCTTCAATTTTGTCAGATTTCAATTCAATTTCAGCCATTAATTTTTTAAGTACAATGGGATTTGCTTTTTTTACTTTTGACTTACTAATATTTTTTTTCTTTGTTTTCTTCTCGCTACTTTTTACTGAAAAAAAATCTTCTTTGAACAAATTGTCAATATCTACAAAAGATTCTTTCAATGAATTATTTTTAAAAAGAAATCTTCTTGTTGAGATGTTTTTAATAAAATATAAATCATGCGAAACAAAAATTAAAGTTCCTGAATAATCAGACAAGGCTGCTTCTAAAGAAGAAATAGTTAGTAGATCAAGATGATTTGTTGGCTCATCTAAAATCAAAAGGTTTGGTTTTTTATGGAGTAAAACCCCGAGATATAATCTTGCTTTTTCACCACCACTCAACGTTTCAACAATTTTTTGTGTTGCATCACCACGAAATCCAAATTTTGCGAGATAAGTAAAAATATATCCTTGAGTTTCATTTGGAACAAGTTCTTTGACTGTATCAAACACTGTGAGCTGATGGTTAAGATTAATATGCATTTGGTCATAGTATCCAATATTTAAGCTACTTCCTTTGTAAAGTTTCCCTTTTAAAAGAGATAATTCATCATTTAAAATTTTGAGTAATGTTGTTTTCCCGCAACCATTTTTTCCAATTAATGCAATACGATCTTTATAGAAAACATTAAAATTTATCTGTTCACAAAGAATACTATTTTCATATCCAATAGCACCATTTTCAATCCTAAAAACATCATTTCCACTTCTATCATTCACTTGGATTCTCATTTTTTTCCCAAGAGAAATTGACGGTTTGTTGATGATTGTCATTTTATTCAACATTTTTTGGCGTGACTTTGCTTGTTTCACTTTTTGCCCGGCCATATTTCTACGAATAAAATCTTCAGTTCTTTTAATTTCTTTCTGTTGCCGATGATATTGTTGTAATAAATGATTATGGATAATTATTGATTCTGTTTTATAGAAAGAATAATTACCTGAATATTGATACATTCTTTTCTCTTTGATTTCAAAAATTTTGGTTACTACTTTGTCGAGAAAATGCCGATCATGAGAGATTATCAAAAAAGGTTTTAGGAGTTTGATAAGATATTTCTCTAACCATAGAAGCATTTCAATATCAAGGTGATTTGTCGGTTCATCAAGAAATAAAACATCATAAGGTTGAAGAAGAATTTTTGCAAGCTGAATTCTTGTCTTCTCTCCACCACTAAAAAGAGAAAGTTTTTGAGTCCAAGTTTTTTCTGGAAATTGTAGATGAGATAGAATCGTCTTCATTTCATTTTCATAGTTATAGCCATCTAAAGCTTCAAATTGTTCCTGTAATCTTGATAAAGTTACCATGTTTAGATCGGAATATTTATCTGCGAGTTTCAATTCCGCTTCTTTTATTTGTTTTTGAAGAAATAAAATTTGCTGGTTTGATTGCATAATATAAGAAAATAAAGTCTGCTCATTCGGCATCTCAGGATCTTGAGTTAAATATGCAATTTTGCAGTTTTTCGCAATATGAAGATTTCCATTCATTGGCAATAATCGTTTGGTTAAGATTTCAAATAATGTAGTTTTTCCACATCCATTTTCACCCACAAGTCCGATTTTACTATTACTTTCAATAGAAAAAGAAATATCTTCTAAAATCGCTTCACCACTATATCTATGACCTAAACCAGTAACTGTAATTATACTCATTTTGATTTCCAAATTAAATTTTTTGTTGGAAAATCTTCCAAGACCTAAATTCGATGCTTGTAAAATTCTCCATTCTCCCAACTTTTTTAAAACTCAAGAAAGTAATTTTCCTATTTTTTTGGATAAAGGACAAGGAATAGTTACAAAATTACTTGTTCTATTTTTTTCTTATCAGCAGGTAAAATTAGTTCCATTTCTTTATCAATTTGGGGAGTTTACAAAATTTGGTCTTGCCATTTATGTGTCAAATAAAATGATTTAGTACTGGAGCGAAAACTAAGTTTTCCTAAATTTTCTTTTTTTGTCGCTACTCTGTAGCTTGATTCTCTTTTTTCTTTACCGAACGCTAACGCATTGGGCTACATAGATATCGCTTCTATGAAGATGAAAAATAAATAATATTCCAATTAAACTTTCTTCAAGAACTTCTGTTCTTCATGGTTAAAAAAATCCTTTTCGTTCAGATACTAAATAGCTTGTGGTTACAAGTTTTTGCTGGTTTCTAATAAGATTTTAATCTGACCCATTTTATTCACTTGTCTGCGTGCATTCTCGGTTCTCTGTTTTTTTTGAACTTGCTTCGTAATGAATCATACGCGTACGTTTATGGAAATGAATGTGAAGCGAGTCCGATTACGTTAAATTGAATAATGAAAAATAAAAAAATTGGTTGTTAAAAAATAATCCTTAAAAAAGATGCCTTTTATATTATTTAAATGAATATTGTGAGTCAAGAAAGCGGTAGGTCACTGTTGCTGGAAAAACTCAAGAAATTCATTAAATCTATAAAAATGAAAAATCAATTTATTAGAATATAAAGAGTGTTTTTCAGTGGATTCAATAAATAATAAATAAGAATTAATTCAGGAAATAATATGGATTGTTTTCATAAAAATACTAATATTAAAGAGATAAATACATTATTAACGGCAATGATTGAAAAATATTATTCTCAAGATAATTGTACAAAGATTTCTAAAAACTTGAATGAAAAAGAAATGTCTGAAAAATATTTTTCGGAAACACCACCAGAAAAAGGAGAGAATTTTGGAAAGATTCTTTCTAATTTTGAAGAGAATATACTTGCGGACAGTGTAAAAACTTGGCACCCAAAATTCTTAAATCAAATGTCTGCCGGAGCACCATTTCCAGCTATAATTGGAGATCTTTTAGCTTCAATGCTCAATCCGACTTTGGCTACTTGGGAAGTTGCACCTGTGGCAACAGTAATTGAAAGAAATGTGTCAGAATGGATGGCTTCAATAATTGGAATGCCAAAAGGAAGTTCCGGTATTTTTGTACCCGGCGGTTCTTTTGCAAATTTACTTGCTTTAACAATTGCTCGTAATGAAAAATATGGATTAAATAAAATTCAATCAGGGAAATGGTATAAAAATGAAGTTGTCATTTGTTCAGACGCTTCTCATTATTCAATAAAAAATGCTGTTGATTTGTTGGGAATTGGTTCTAATAATTTGCATAAAATTCAAACAAACTCACGAA
Source organism: Candidatus Cloacimonadota bacterium (assembly GCA_029934195.1). Taxonomy (GTDB): domain Bacteria; phylum Cloacimonadota; class Cloacimonadia; order Cloacimonadales; family JAOZMQ01; genus JAOZMQ01. The sequence goes on from JAOZMQ010000229.1 coordinate 4,613, forward strand.
ATGAAATGAACGCAGAAGAATTTCTTAAAGCAGTAGAATTTTATAAAAAAGAAAAAATTGAGGTTATTGCTGTTATTGCAACTCTCGGCGGAACTGTGACGGGGGGAATAGATCCATTGAAAGAAATTGGGAAAATTTGTCGAAATGAAAATATTCATTTTCATGTTGATGCAGCTTTTGGAGGTGGAATGGCTTTTACGGATATTGCTCGACAGACACTTCAAGGAATTGAGATGGCAAACTCAATAACTTGGGATGCTCACAAATGGTTACATATTCCGCTTACTTGCACTGCTTTATTGGTTCCTGATATTCAAATTCTCAAAAAAAATTTTAATAGTCAAGCAGACTATCTTTTCCACAAACAAAATTCAGATACAGAGAAATCAGATGATCTTGGACAATATACAATTTTGTGCGGTAAAAAATTTGATTCTTTGAAATTATGGCTTCTTTGGAAAACTTATGGAACAGACTTTTTTAGAAAATCAGCAAATAATAGATTAAAAGTTACCAAAGAATTTTTCCATTATTTACAAGAAGATCCGGAATTAGAACCGTGTTATGAGCCAAGAACACCACTTCAATGTTTTAGATTTATTGTTCCAAAAAAGAAAAAAAATGATATTGATTACAAAAATAAATTACATAGATTTGTACGTAAAGATGTCATTTCAAAAAGAAATTCTTTTTTTAATATTACAAAATTGAAAGGTATTGAGTGTTTTAGACTTGTACTCATTAATCCATTAACAGAATTAATTCACCTGCGAGAAATTGCAGAAGAAATTAAACAATCTGCAAGAAAATTCATTGCTGAAAATTAAATTGGTTTATCTGTTAAAATCCAGAAATCACTGCAAAAACTGAGTTTTTGAA